>NZ_JAFBEP010000031.1 GCF_016908775.1 Defluviitalea raffinosedens
GAATCAAATTAGGGTGAAGAAAAATTAATATGAAATTCTAAGATATATTAAGCATTAGTGAGTTTTTGTCCAAAATAAGGGGGACAATACGGTATCATCGCAACATATCAGATTCCAAGAATTATAACTAGAAAATATTACACTTGGGAGTCATTCCAAAAAGCAGATAGCTATATAGAAAAATTCAATCTTAGATATGATATGAAAGAAGCTAAACGCCTGGGAAAATCACAGGTTTTTGCAGTAACATATGAATTAAAAGGGCAATGAAAAAATGAATGATATATTTTATGCATCCGTCGGGGATGCATTTTTTGTTATGGAAAGTGATCAACTGTTTTTTGGATATGTTCATTATTATATAAAGAATATTAATTTAAGTATAAGGATTCTTCAATTTTTTTAATTTACTAGAAAAAAAATATATATTATGATAAAATTGTAATATTAACTGGCGTTTTTATAAAGTTCATGTCATATAAATTAAAGCAAAGTTGAAGTTAGGAGAAATTGGTAAAATGAGAAATATATTAATTGTTGAAGACAATCTGCAACAAAGAGAATATTTTGCCAAGATTGCATTAGAAATCAATCAAAATATCAAAGTTAAAACTGCTGCTTCGGCAAAAGAAGCATTTAAAATAGCAAAAGAGAATGATATAGATGCGTTCTTTATCGATATACGGCTTGTTGACGATAATGGAATAAAATTAGCTAAAAAATTAAGATGTTTTCAAAAGTATAAATTTACTCCCATGATATTCATTACGGCTTTACCCACAAAAGAAATGGAAGCATTTCATGATATTCATGCATATGATTATTTGATAAAGCCTTTTAAAAAAAGTGTTTTAGAACAGATTATGAGAAACATACTCATAGATTACTTTGAGAGTATTGATGATCAACAAGAAAAATATTTGATTCTTGACTTTAAGGGGATCAAGCAAAAAATAAGTTTATCAAATATTTGCTATATCGAATATAGATATAGAAAGATTGTAATTGTAACACAGTATGAAGAGATCATCTATAAGCATATTTCAATAAAAAAATTCATTACTCAATTAGATAGAAGATTTATTCAAGTCCATCAATCATTTGTGGTAAATAAAGAGTTTATTGAAAAAATCGATTTAAGACAGAAAGAGATTGCATTGCTAAAAAGAAAAGAGAGGATTCCAATTGGTACAAATTATAAAAAGAAGATAGGGGAAATCTTTGATGGAGATATATGAGAACATTATATTAGCACTTTTTGAGATCATTATTTCACTTTTACTACTTCATGGAATCATGAAACATCTTCATACGAATGTTTTTGATAAAATGTTATATATTATACTTGCTTCAGTGCTTATTGCTGCTTGCAATATGCTTATAAATGGTGATGAAATTTCGCATGTTTTAAATACTTTAGCATTATATACAACATTCATTTTGTATTTATGGAAAAATAAAGAAAAAAGTTTATCATCAAACACTATAATATTTTTTATCATTTTACTGTTTAGTATCATTATTCAGTTGTTCGTTATTATTGTATTAAGAATTTCAGTGAACAACTTTAAATGCACGTTTTTTGATGGGCTCATTGTTCAAATGTTAGGAACGATCCTCGTTTTATTGTTATCTAAAGTTTTACCATTATCGGATTTATATATACTTATTGAGAAAAAGTTTTTTAGAATTATGATTACGATTATTTCTATTTTGTATTATAGCATTTCTATATTATGGAATATAGATCCAACTCATGATATAGATGGAATAACTAGCATGTTTGTAATCATTATTCTAGCAGTCATTATCAATATGATTTTATTACGAGATGGTCTATTGAACTATGCATATGAGGAAAAATTGAAAGTGTATGATACTTATTTCCCTATTATTGAGGATATAGTTGAAGAATTCAGAAAAAAGCAACATGATTATCATAATCATCTTCAGACTTTAGCAGTAATTAATGAAGGATTGAGCGGAGAAAATGCAGAAATATTGAATGAATATATTGATAATTACATGAGAGAAAATATTTGGAAAGATCTAATAAAGATAGATAATAAGATTATCATTGCTCTATTTTATAGTAAGTATGTTTATGCTAAAGATCAAGAAATCAATTTGCAATTTCATATCAGTAATTTTAATTTCTGTTCTCAATATGCCAATTATGAACTTGTAGAAATGTATGGAATATTAATTGATAATGCTATTGAAGCAGTCAGTAAGCAGGAAACTCGAAAAAATATTGAAATTATATTAGGTAAACATGGAGAAAGAAATCTTTTTAGAATTATAAATCCCCATGAGTTTATATCTTCTAAGCAAATAAATCAGTTTTTTGAGAAGGGATATTCCACTAAGGAAAAGAAGAGTAAAGGAATAGGATTGTATAAATTGAAGCAAATATTAGAAAAAAAAGGAGACATCATATTTTTTTATTATGATATTTCATTGAAATCTGTTATTGCTGAGATACAGCATACCTGATTTTGGGGATTATAAATTAATATCTGGTTGAAGTACTGCCTCTTTTTCTGGTATGTATTAATTTTAATAGGAGGCTTAAAAAAGTGATTTAATATAGGTTGCCATCATTAATTATAAAATCTCATCATCTCATAATAAATCAAATTGTTTTGCTTATTTGATTTGTTTTTTGCCTATTTGCTTTTTGAAAAAAATAAGCAAAAATAAAGCTTTAATAATCAATACATATTGATTTGCAATATAGTAATTTTATAATGTAAATGACAAGCTTGTCAAAGTACACTATAATTATATAATGAAAGGAAATCTAAAGTAGATGAAAAAAACTTTATCAAAAGTTATATCATTAGTCTTAATGATAATTATGATAAGTAGTTCGATGAGTGTTTTTGCAAAAGAGAAAGAAGGGTATTCTGTTAGATATGTAAAAGAAATACCTAAAGGTATGGAAGTATTAAAATTTAATACTCAAAAAGAAGCGGATGAATTTTTTGCAACATTAAGTAAAGAGATATCAAATTTTCAATTAACAGATAAAGACTTAGTTGATGACAAAAATGGAATAAAGAAAAATGGGCAAAACAATAGTATAGGAATAGCTGGTGTTGGAGATAAAGTAACTACATCCAAAAGATTTCAAAAGAGAATAGTAGCTTCTTTAAATACCTATCTTAATTTATATGTAAAATATACATATGTAGATGCAGCAGATCCTTACGGAAGAGCATTTGTTAGTATAGATGAAGTATCATCATATATTTCTGGGGGAACGGCATTTCAAAATTATACTGAATATGATGCATATGTAAATTATATGAAGACTTATTTGGCTAAATGTACTGCAGTAGGTCAATTTGAATATGCAGTAGATGTAAAAGGAAAAATATCTATATATACAATTGATACAGAAATAAGTGCTGAATTTAGACCTTAAAAGGTCAATTAAAGAGTTAACCTTATTTACTTTTAAATAAGGTTAACTCGAATTTTAAGGAGGAGTTTTAAATGGATCATGTTTTAGGAACGATAATATATTTAATTTTAGTTGGCTCTGTAATAGGATATCTATTAAGAGTTGTAGTAAGGATTTTAAATAAACTTAGCAAATAGAGTTATTAAAGACATGAATTAATCTTAAAAAATAGCTATCACAAAGTATTTATGCATCCGTTTAGGATGTTTTTTATATTTAAATTGATTGTAAGATTAATATTAAAGCATTTTTTATCATGAGACGATATATATAATAAGAAGTAAATTTTGGATAAATAGGGTGAAACCATGTTTATTAGTTTTGCAACCGAGTCTAAAATTATAAATCATATGAAGAGTCTACAAAGAAATCAGGATGTACTCGCGTTACGTCTGGCTACTGGCCAGAGGATTAATTCTGCTGCCGATGATCCGGCAGGACTGGCTATTTCCGAGAGAATGAGGGCGCAAATTCGGGGATTAAGAATGGCACAAAGGAATGCTATGGACGGAATATCTCTTATACAAACAGCTGAAGGTGCCATGAATGAGATACATTCTATTCTTCAAAGAATGAGAGAACTGTCGGTTCAAGCAGCCAATGGGACCAATACGGATCAGGACCGTGCTTATCTGAATGAGGAATTTCAGCAGTTAAAACAAGCCGTTTATCAGTTTGCTCGCAGCACGGAATTTAATAGCCAGCCCCTTCTGGATGGATCCAAAAAAGACAAAGGTATTCACCTTCAGATTGGCCCCAATGCAGGAGATAGTTTAATCGTTACTATTGGAGATATGACGGATTTAGGGCTTGATGCATTGGATATTTCTACCCAGGAAGGGGCAGAAAAGGCAATGAAAGCCCTGGACGATTCTATAAATCAAGTTTCCAGAGAAAGGTCAAAGCTTGGTGCCATACAGAATCGTCTTGAACATACCATAAATTATTTATCCACCTATGAAGAAAATCTTACAGCAGCTGAAAGTCGTATACGAGATGCAGATATGGCACAAACCATCATGGAGTATACTAAAAACCAAATGCTATTGATGGTGAGTCAAGTGATCTTGGCGCAATCCTTAAGGATGAAAAGAGAAAATATTATGATGCTTTTATCCAGTCTGGAACCCAGAAGAAAGTATTGGTGGTAATCAATCAAAATATTTATTTTTGTAGAAGAATAGCATGAAAGAGCTATTCTTTTTATATTGAGAAAGAAATACATATTTTATTAAAAGAATTCCTATCGGAATTATTGAGATAAAATCAAGATTAAGATATAATAAGATAAAATAAAATAATAGTAAGGTTTTTGGAATAGAGGTGATTTTATGTTTGATTGGAAAGATGAATTTAGCTGCAATGTAGACCTCATTGACAGTCAGCATAAACGCTTGTTAGAAATTGGCTCCAAGTTATATCATATTGTTCGGGATGCAGATTTGTACGATCATTATGATGAGATCGTAGAATGCTTACATGAGTTAGCTGACTATACTGTGTATCATTTTCAATCTGAGGAGGAATTAATGCTGTCGTCTAATTACCTGCCTTATTTTACCCATAAGCAGGAGCATCAAAAATTTATCGATAAAGTAAATGATGTCTTAAGGCAAGATATTGATGACAAACAGAAAAAAATAACAATGGATATTATCATTTTTATTGCAGATTGGATTGAAAAGCATATTCTAAAGCATGATACAGCATTTGGAAAATTTTTTAATTTACAGAAAAAATCTTAATCTCCTTAAACTAACTGCTTTTTAAATATTAGATCGTGAAATAGTCATTGCATTATGTTTTTTGAAGTGTTATAATGATTTGCAATTGAATAAGACAGTTCGAAACCCATCCTGTCTATAATCAAAACTAGGATCGGCTATTAAGTTTAATAGCTTATAAAAGATGGGGCCATTGTGCCTCTTTTTTTATGCTATTAAACTTAATGTCATTTTAATGGACAGGGATGTCCATTTTTTTATTACATAGAATATTTGATAGGAGGAAAAAGTTTATGGAGCTGAAAGTAAGTGACGAAAAAACTGCTGCTGTGTCAGCAGTAAAAAAGATTTCTATTTCAGGAATTGTTATGGCATTGTATGTAACCGTTATGTTCTTTACTCAAGGATTTGCTTTTGGTCAGTTTCAAATCAGAATTGCAACAGCTCTGTATGGACTTAGTGCAATTTATCCTTTTTTAATTTTACCTTTGGGACTAAGCAATTTGCTCAGCAACACGATTATGGGAGGATTAGGCCCTTTGGATATGATTGGAGGGTTTGCAGCAGGATTAATTACATCCACCGCTGTATATTTTATTAAAAAATTGCAATTAAATGATTGGTTTATTGCACTTCCTATTATTTTAGGCCCTGGTTTACTTGTTCCTATATGGTTGTCTTATTTGCTTCATCTGCCCTATAGAGTGTTGGCAATTAGTCTTGTTACGGGTCAAATTATTCCAGGCATTGTAGGTGTTATTTTGGTAAAAGTGATGCGAAATATAAAGCTATAGAATATAACAAGCAATAATACAGGAGGTTTTATGATGAGTGGAAGAAAAGATCATGAATTAGAAGGCGTTACATTACTGGGTAATAAAAACACAATGTATACTTTTGATTATAATTTTGATGTTCTAGAGAGATTTACCAATAAACATATAGATAATGACTATTTCGTTAAGTTTAATTGTCCTGAGTTCACAAGTCTTTGTCCCAAAACAGGTCAGCCAGATTTTGCCACTATATACATTTCTTATGTACCTGATCAGTATTTAGTTGAAAGTAAATCTTTAAAGTTATATTTGTTCAGTTTCAGGAATCATGGAGATTTTCATGAAGATTGCGTAAATATAATTATGAAAGATTTAATAAAGCTTTTAGATCCTAAATATATAGAAGTTTGGGGTAAATTTACTCCGAGGGGCGGGATATCCATCGACCCGTATTGCAATTACGGAAAGCAGGGAACAAAATGGGAAGAAATTGCATATAAAAGACTATGCTATCATGATATGTATCCTGAAAAAATAGACAATCGTTAAAACCATAGCTTCTTTCTAAAGACTGATTCTGGTGTATATTTTTATTTTTTGCAACTAGACCTATACGACATAAGGTAAAATCTGATATACTATTATAGGTGATATATGAGATTTTATAGAATATTGAGTTTGAATCAAAAATATCTCAGACAAAAAACTTCAGAAGGAGGCTATGTGATGATACCAACACCACATATTGAAGTAAGAAATAAGAATGAAATTGCCAAAACCGTGTTAATGCCTGGAGATCCCCTGCGTGCAAAGTTTATTGCAGATACCTTCTTAACAGATGTAAAGCAATTTAACAGTGTTCGCAATGTTTTAGGATATACGGGAAATTATAAAGGAAGAAGAATTTCCGTTATGGCCAGTGGAATGGGTATGCCAAGCATCGGTATTTATTCCTATGAACTCTATAAATTTTATGATGTGGAAAATATCGTTAGAATCGGGTCCTGCGGAGGATATACTTCTGATGTTAAATTATATGATGTTATTTTGGTAAAAGATGCATGGAGCGAATCTACTTACGCCAAAGTACAGGGAGGATATGAAGGCAATATTATTGAAGGGACACCGGAGTTAAATCAAAAACTCATAAAAGCTGCAAATGATTTGGGTATTCCCATACATATAGAAAGAATTCATTCATCGGATGTTTTTTACAGAGAAAATCCTGATAAATACAAAGAAATCTATGAAAAGTACGGCTGCGTAGCTGTAGAAATGGAGTCTTTTGCACTTTTCCATAATGCAAAGGTGCTTGGAAAAAATGCAGCTTGCTTGCTTACTGTATCTGATAATTTAGCAACTAAAGAAGAAACTACCTCTGAAGAACGACAAAATTCATTCACTAATATGATGAAGATTGCTTTGGAATTAGCAGAATAGAGCAAAACAATAATGTTAGAAAAAGACATTTGTCCTAGAACAAATGTCTTTTTTTAACATTATTAAATTTTGCTAGTAATCCTTTAATAAAGTTATTGGTTTTGGCAAATTATAGGATTAAGAGTAAAATAACGGTAATGTATAAACGACATATTTAGGATAAATACTGTAGTCTAATATTTCCCTGACTTTTTTAATATAAAGCAATAACTTTTTTGCAATAAATGTTTTTAGGAGGAATAAGTATGAGTGTGAACGCGATGATATTTACCAATGATCATTGTATTGGCTGTAACCGATGCATTGCTTTTTGCCCTATTCCCGATGCCAATAAAGCAACTGAAATCAATGGGAAAAATACCATTCAAGTTGATGGAGAAAAGTGCATAGGTTGTTGGAATTGTATGGAGGCATGCATGCATGATGCCCGGGATTATCACGATGATACTCAAAAATTTTTCTATGACTTAAAAAGTGGTAAAAAGATTTCATTAATTGTAGCACCTGCTATAAGGACCAATTTCATTAATGAGTATAAAAATTTATTTGGATATTTGAAATCTTTAGGTGTTAACCTGATCTATGATACCTCTTTTGGAGCAGATATTACAACCTGGGCTTATCTTAAGTGTATCAAAGAGAAGAAGATGACAGGAATGATTTCGCAACCTTGTCCTGTAGTGGTTCATTACATAGAAAAATATAAACCAGAGTTATTGGAAAAACTAGCCCCTGTACATAGCCCGATGATGTGTACGGCAATATATATGAGAAAATATAAAAAGATCAATGATGCCTTTGCTTTCATTTCTCCCTGTATTGCCAAAAAGAATGAAATACAAGATCCAAATACAGAGAATTTAATACAGTATAATGTTACTTTTAAGAAACTGCTGGAGTATATAAGGGAAAATCAGGTTAACCTTTCGTATTATCCTGCTTATGAATTCGATGGTATAGAAGGGGCCTTGGGTTCAATATTTCCTAAACATGGTGGACTTAGAGAAAATGTAGAATTTCATTTAAGAGGTGAAGGCTGGATTCGCCAAATCGAAGGCCAAAAAGAAGCTTATAAGTATTTAAGAGAATATGTCAAACGGGTAAAACAGTCCAAAGAATTACCTACCCTTGTAGATATTTTAAACTGCAGACACGGGTGTAATTTTGGAACGGGAACAACAAAAGAACCAACCGTGGATGATGCAGATTTAGTCCTCCATTATAAAAAAGTAGAAAGTACCAGGGACCAAAATGGAAGACTAAAAAAGACTTATGATTTATTTAAAACTTTCGATAAAAAATTAAAAATTTCAGACTTTGAAAGACATTATAGCAATAAGCTCATAAAATCCGATGTAGTTAATGAAAAAGATATTGAAGGCGCCTTTATTAAACTGATGAAAACGACTGAAGAAGATAAAAGCATAAATTGTACAGCATGTGGATATGAATCTTGCTTTCAAATGGCTGAGGCAATTGTAAAAGGCAATAATTATGAAAAAAATTGTATTTATTATAACAAAAAAATGGTTGAGATTGAAAAAGAAGCAGTTTTGAAAAAGAATACAGAAATAGAGGAAATGTTTAGCAAAGTATATAATTTGAGTGAAGAAAGAAAAAAAGCCAGTGAGGAATTGAAACAAGATATTGAAACGATTTCTCGGGCTTTAGAACAAGTTACTAAAGCGAGTGAAGAGACGGCAAGAGTTTTAGACAAAATAAGTAACGAAACCAATGAAGTGGTAGAACAAGTTTATGAATTAAGAGAAATTGTAGATTTAATTAACAAAAACATTAATAAATACATTGAAAATACCAAGGTAATTGTAAGGATTTCAGAGCAAACGAATTTATTAGCATTAAATGCTTCTATAGAATCTGCCAGGGCAGGAGAACAAGGAAGAGGTTTTGCTGTTGTGGCAGAGGAAATAAGAAAACTGGCAGAACAAGCAAAATTATCTGCAGAAACAGCGCAGAGCAATAATATTTCCACTTTGCCAAATTTAGAAAAGATTATTGCCATGGCAGAAACGCTCTTAACTAGAACGGAGGAAATCAATAAAGCAATCCAAAATATTGCATCAAGCACCGAGGAAATTACTTCTCAGGCAGAAGAAATTGCAGCAACCTCTTCAGCAATCATTAATAAAAATAAAGTTAATTGATTTATGCTGAGTTAATAAAACAAGATCCTGATCATTATATATAACCTCTTTTTGCCTAAGATTATTTTGAATTGCTGTAGAAGATGTGATAGAATATTATGCGTTATCAGGGACAAAAGAGAGGATGAAAAATGAACAATAATTACTATAGAATTAATAATTATAAGAATTTGGGAAACCAGTTTGAAGAAATAGGGGAATTGGAAAAAGCTCTGGAATTTTACAAAAAGGCATTAAAATTTAAAGAAGCTGAAAAAGATATAGATCTTCTTTTGGATATAGGGTTATTATATGAAGAATTAGGTGAAGAAGAACTGGCGAAGGAAAAATTTTTGCAAATATTAGAGCTTGATCCAAAGGAAGCAAGGGCATATTATGGTTTAGGCGTTTTATATGATGAATGCAATCAGTATGAAGAAGCTCTTAAATACTATAAAAAAGCCATTGAACTTGACCCGGAGTATGACAGGGCATATTTTTTTGCAGCCGATGTATATGACCAGCTTGGACGAAAGGAAGAAGCGATAAAATATTATGAGAAAGTGATCGAATTAGTGGAGGATGATTTTTGGGCATACGTAAATTTGGGCTCAATTTATGAAGAATTGGGAGAAAATGAAAAAGCATTGGAGTATATGAAAGAAAGTTTACTCATCGAAGAGGATCATTATATTTCTTTATTTAATATAGGCGTTATACTCAAAAAGATGGGGAAAACAGAAGAAGCTAAACAACATTATCAGCGAAGTATTAAATCCAATCCGGAATACCCTTACAGTTATTTAAATTTAGCGATTCTTTATAAAGAAAAAAATGAATACGAGAAAGCCATAGAGGTTCTTACGAAAGGTATTTACTTTAATAGGCAATCGGCTTTTTTGTATTATAATCGAGCTTGTATGTATATTCATGTGAATAAATATGAGCAAGTCATAAAAGATTTAACTGTGGCTGTTAAGTTATATCCTAAGTTTGTTGAGTATATAAAAAATGATAATGAGTTAGAGCCTGTTAAGCATTTAGAGACTTACAAAGCGCTCATTCATCAAAAATAAGGTTTTTTAATTATTTTCCCTCCTGGTAGTTTTGAACTGCCAGGAGTTTTTTGTTTTATAGACATGGATATCGAAATATAGAATGAAATTATTAAAGAATGATAAAAATTTATTGTAAAACGATAAACAATATGATATAATCAAATCAATAATTAATAAGTGAGGTGCTTTTATGAAACGAGAAACACTCTTTTTAAAATTTGTGATTATCCTTATGGGAATTCCAGTCCTTGCTTTATGCATATTTGTGTTGCCTAGGTTTTCAGAATATGCGGCAAAAATTGTTCCGGAAATTCCTTATATTAAATATTTCTTTTCAATCGGCATGTATATAACTGCAGGGATATTTTACTTTGCTCTGTATCAGGCTTTAAAACTCTTAAGCTATATCGATCAGGGTAAGGCATTCTCGGAATTATCGGTTCTTGCTTTAAAAAACATAAAATACTCTGCTATTGCCATCAGCGTGGTGTATGTAGCGGAATTACCAATTATTTATCTTATAGCAGATGCGGACGATGCTCCAGGACTTATATTAATTGGACTCATTATTATTTTTGCTTCCGTGGTCATTTCAGTGTTTGCCGCTGTTCTTGAAAAATTATTAAAACATGCTTTTGATATAAAATCTGAAAATGACTTAACGATTTGAGGTGAAAATAATGGCAATTATCATTAATATCGACGTTATGTTGGCTAAAAGAAAGATGAGTGTAACAGAACTTTCCGAGAAGGTGGGAATCACCATGGCTAACCTTTCAATATTAAAGAATGGAAAAGCAAAGGCAATTCGATTATCCACTTTAGATGGGATTTGCAAGGCTTTAGATTGTCAGCCTGGAGATATTCTGGAATATAAAAATGATGATGAGCTTTAGAAAAATAAATCGAATAAAAAACAGTGTATTGGATTTAGGAATAAATTAATTATGATGAGGAGGCGTATAATATATGGATATCAGCAATTTTATTATTGACAATATGAATAATCCCCGTGAGTTAGAGAGAATGTTTAGAAAAGAACCAGAGATTTTTAAAAGGTCATTTCTACATGTTTGGGAACAAAATTCCAATTCACAGATTCTTTCCGTTTGGTATGAAAGATTGAATTATAAAGAGACAGAAAAGACAGAGGGAGCTTCCCTTATAGATAAATCATTTGTATTCATGGGTATTTTAGCAATTTTGTCTGGAATAACCACTAGGATACTTTTGTATTTTGTCGAACAGCAAGGAATAGCTCCCATTAACCTTATCTTTGGTATACTACCTTTTATGGCTGCTTATTTTTTATACAATAATAGTGCAAAAAAGAATATTGTTTATACTATCGCTGCTTTATTCCTTATGTCTGGAGTATATCTTAATCTCATTCCTTTTGAACAGAAGGACAGTATGATCTTGGCATATTTACACCTTCCTGTTTTCTTATGGGTATTATTAGGACTTGCGTTTACAGGAAATGAATACAGTATGGGCAGTGCAAGACTAAATTATCTTAAATTTAATGGAGAATTTTGTATACTTTATGCCAGTATGGCAATTAGCGGAATGCTGCTGACGGCCCTTACTATGCAATTATTTGGAGTAATTGGTATGCATATTGAAGAATTTTATTTTGAAAATATTGTTTTGTTTGGCGTTGCATCTCTCGCTATTGTGGCTTCTTATCTGGTATCCAGGAATCTCAAATTTACAAAGACTCTTGCACCATATATAGCTAAAATTTTTAGTCCTCTTATGTTGACTACATTGATAGCATACTTGATAGTGGCTATTTGGGTTGGGAAAAATCCATTCTTAGATCGGGATTTCCTGATACTATTCAACGAAATACTTATTATTGTACTGGCTGTTACAATATTTTCTATTACGGAGAATGATGCAAAGGGAAAGAAGAGTATTTCTGATTATATCAATTTTACTTTAATTTTTCTTTCTTTGATGATTGACAGCGTGGCATTTTTGGCCATGGTATTCAGATTGTCTTTTTATGGAATTACAGCGAACAGACTGGCTACTGTGGGAATAAATATATTGATTTGGGGGAATTTGTTCTGGATCATGCTTTCCTATATTAAATTTCTTAAAAGTAAAAGCGGATATTCTGCTATTCAGGATGCCGTTACAAAATATTTGCCAATTTACGGAATTTGGGCAGCTTTTGTTACATTTACTTTTCCGTTGATTTTTAAATAATGATAGGAGAAAGATTATAGTTTAATCCACGAGAAGAGCTGACTTCCTGTCAATAAGGAGTCAGCTCTTTTTGTAATAAAATTATTAAGTATTGATAAATTATCAGTGTTTCAGTATATCTAATAATCTTAAATAATGATTGGCTTCTCGCAGTACGTGATCTGCCAACAGAGGAGGAATGATGGATTTTATTTTACATTTTAATAATTCATTTGTGGCTTCTCTTTTAAAGTCTCTGATGGTTTGAGTAGCTTGCAGACTTTTATGAAGAATTTGTTTTTCAGCAGTTTGAATACATTCTGCCACAAGTTTTTCAAATTCTTTAGCAGATGCTTCTGCGATTTTTTTGAGATTTTTTTCTGTGGGATCTAACATACCATCAATAAATTGAGCATGTTCTCCCATGATATGATTCCAGAAATTAAGCTCATCGCATAAAGTTTTTACTGGAAGTTTTCTTTCTTGGAGAGTTTTTAAAATTGCCAGGTAGTACTCAGCTTCATGGATCAGATGTTCTAACATTTCAGGATATAGGTTTGTAAATATTTTGCATTCCAGAACCAGTGTCAAAAGTTGCTTTTTAAATGTGATGACTTCTTTAAGCAAATAATATGATCTTCTGTTTAAATCAAAAACTACATTTTCTAGCCATTCATTATGATAACGATTTGGCAGATCCATTAATGTATATTCGTTTCTGGTAATATTGGTGTTGATTCGTGCTCCTGTTAATCTTGAAGTGAGATCTTCAGCTCTTAAAGTATAAGGAGTAACGAATTGGTTTGATGGAGTAACCTGTTCGGAGATGATTCCTTTGGCATAATGAACTGTTTCAGACAGAAGACGTTCAAAATTTTGTTTCAGTATGTCTGCTTTGGCAATAAAGGCAGGTTTTGCAGGTTGCAGATTGGTTTCTATAAAAAATAAATGCTCCTTCATGATTCTTTGGAAAAAAAGATTCATTTCTATGGAAATTCTAATGAATTCTTGTCTTGATAACACAGCAGCTTCTCCTTCCATAATATTACTTAATACATAATACTATGGAAAAAAGTAAAAAGTGACGCAGTATTGACAAATTTTTAAATCTATATTAATATGCTTATTAGTTTTGCAGTTTAAGGAGCCTGTTCTTTGCCACCGGGTAAAGAATTTAAGGTGTTCTGAAGCATTCCGTTAGGTCTTGGAAGGAATGTTTTTGGAACACCTTATTTATTTTGAAAGGAGAGTGGATATGGGAAATTATGTTCTAAAGGATTTTGCTAAATATGTGTGTTTAAATATTCTCGGAATGTTAGGACTTTCGTGTTATATTCTGGCCGACACTTTTTTTGTAGCAAAAGCCTTAGGTGCAACGGGGATTGCAGCATTGAATTTTTCTATTTCGATTTATAGCGTGATTCATGGCACAGGATTGATGATAGGACTTGGGGGAGCCACAAGATACAGTATCTTAAAATCTCAGAATGAAGATGAAAAGGCCAATGCAGTTTTTACAACCTGTATAAAATTAGGATTTTTAATAGGCGCATCCTTTGCCCTTATTGGTATAGTTGGTTCAAAAACTCTGGCAGTTATATTAGGCGCAGATGGGACTACCTTGCCGCTGACGAAGAACTATTTAACTACAATATTATGCTTTGCGACATTTTTCATCACAAATAATATTATGCTTGCCTTTGTACGCAATGATCATAATCCTAATTTATCTATGTTTGCGATGTTAATGGGTAGTTTTTCAAATATATTATTGGATTATATATTTATGTTTCCTCTAGGGATGGGAATGTTTGGGGCAGCTTTTGCAACCTCTCTGGCACCGATCATCAGTATCAGTATACTGTTATTGCATTTTAGGAGGGGTAAAGCTCAGTTTAGATATATCCCTTATAAAATGAACTGGTCAGGGGTCGGTGATTTTTTGAGCTTAGGGTTATCAGCTTTTATTACAGAAGTTTCATCTGCTGTTGTGCTTATAACTTTTAATCTTGTGATTTTAAGTATTAAGGGGAATCTAGGGGTTGCCTCCTATGGAATTGTTGCCAATATCGCATTGGTTGGGGTTTCTGTGTTCGTTGGAATTGCACAAGGGATGCAGCCTCTTGTTAGTTACGGATATGGATTGAAAGATTATATGGTTCTAAAGAAAGTGCTGAAATATGCTGTAATTACTTCTTTTGCCATAGCCTCCGTTATGTATTTAAGCACGTATTTCAATGTAAACTTTATTATTGGAATTTTTAATAGTGAAGGGAACCTGGCAATAGCCCAAATTGCAAGAGAAGGGCTGGTTATTTACTTTATTGGTTTTTTCTTTGCAGGAATTAATATTATTCTGACTATGTATCTCAGTGCTTCAGAGCATGCTAAGGAGGCTTTTGCTATTTCTATGGCAAGAGGATGCATTATTATTGTCCCAATGGCTTTGATGTTAAGCAGAATTTGGGGAATGACAGGTATATGGTTGTCATTTGTTATTACGGAAGGTATTGTAATGCTGATATCTATTTTTACAGTGGCCAATTCAGGAAAAAATGAAAATGATAATTTAGAGAAAACCATTGGGAACATTCCTGAAGAATCCTATTAAAATTTTGATTTGGTCAGAAGCTATGGTAAAATAGTTCCATGATACGAAAAAGGAGAAGGTTATGAAATTAGAATTTAAATATGGAACTAGAAATGTACCTTTTGATGTGGTACGGGCAAAGAGAAAAACAGTAAAAATTGTAGTATCACCACCCGATCAGGTGGTAGTAACTGTTCCCATGCGCATGAGTCAAAAGCAAATTATAGATGTCGTAACTGCAAAAGGGAATTGGATTTTAAAAAAGATAGATTATTTTAAAGAAATCGATTATTTCCCCGTTAAAAGAGAATATATTGAAGATGAACTCTTTATGTATTTAGGAAAATACTATCCTTTAAAAATTGAATACAGTTCAGATATTAAAAAACCGGAAATAATGTTATGTAATGATCAATTGAGGATTAAAACCAATACAGAAAATAAAGACATAATGCAAAAAACCATGGAGCAGTGGTACAGAACTATGGCTCAGAAAGTTATAGGAGAAAGGGTAAGGTATTATCAAAAGTTTTTTAATACAGAACCGAAAGATATAAAAGTTAAAGAGCAAAAGAAAAGATGGGGGAGCTGTACCTATGACAATCGACTTTTATTCAACTGGCGATGCATTATGGCAACTTTAGAGAGTTTAGATTATATTGTTGTTCACGAAATGAGTCATATGCATCATAAAAACCATTCAAAGCAATTTTGGAGTTTTGTAGAATCCATACTTCCTGATTATAAAGCAAGAAAAGAATGGCTGCGGGACAATGGAATCAAGATGAATCTATAGAAAGAAGGGCCAGATAAGTTAGAATAATATTTTGATTTCCATTATAACGAAGTAATGATTAATAAGCCTCTCGAATATATTATAATGATCATTATTCGAGAGGTTTGTGTTTAGTATGAGAATGGAAAAATGTAAACAGATTGCATTTACTATACTTCTGTGTGTGGCAGCATATGTTTTGGGTGGCAGGGTTGCAATGCTGGTGGATCACCATAAGCAGGAAGTGATGAGTAGGTCTGTCGAAGAAAACTGGGGGCTTAGCTTTTCATCGCCAGGTCAGCCGCCTAAGGCCAATGCAACAGCAGAAGAGTTAAAACAGTATGATGCCTATTATATTGGGGATGGCAAAGAAAAGGTGATCTATTTGACTTTTGATGCCGGCTATGAAAATGGGTATACTCCTGCCATACTGGATGCACTGAAGAAGCATAACGTGACAGCAACTTTTTTTATAGTGGGAAATTATATCAAAACAAGCCCTGATTTGGTTAAACGAATGATTGAAGAAGGACATACTGTAGGTAACCATACATATACGCATCCAAATATGTCTAAAATGAATACAATGGAGACTTTTCGTAAAGAACTTGAAAACTTGGAGATCGACTTTGAAAAAGTAACAGGAAAGGAAATGACAAAGTATTATAGACCTCCACAAGGAAAGTATAACGTCAATAATTTAAAAATGGCAAAAGAATTGGGATATAAAACTTTCTTCTGGAGTCTTGCCTATGTGGATTGGTATACTGACAAGCAACCTACGAAAGAAGAGGCATTTGATAAGTTATTAGGAAGAATTCATCCAGGAGCAATTGTTCTCCTTCATAGTACCTCAAAGACCAACTCTGAAATATTAGATGAACTGATTCAAAAGTGGAAGGAGATGGGATATACCTTTGATACCTTAGATCATTTAGTTCAATAAATAAGATGATTTAATATTTAAATGATTGCACTTCCTGAGGACGATATTCCTTAACAGGAAGTGTTTTTTATTGTGTTTGATTCAAAAAAATTACATATCCCATAATGGTTTTTTGAATTTAAATCATGCAAAGGAAAGACTATTCTATTGAAAAAAGAAGAAAGAAAATTTGCTTATTGATATGCAGAAATCATTCCTCAAGTTATAATTGCATTGATCCCACTGAAGAAACAGTATCTTTGAATGACGAAGAAAATGGGATAGAAAACTCCAAGTTTTAGGAGAAATTAATTGGTTTATATTGACGAGTTGTTTAAAATATTCCAGTAAATTTCGCAATATAAATTTTAAAAACATCAGCATACTAATGAGTGTTAAATACTTATTGAAAAAGGGGCTGATGTTTTGAAAAAATTATTATATATTACGGTGAATTCAAAGCCAGAAAACTTATCAGTGAGCAGAACTGTTGGAAGAGCATTTGTTAATAAATTTGTTGAAAGATATCCAGAGTTTACAGTGGAAGAATTGGATTTGTATAAAGAACATATTCCCAGATTAGAATATCAGTATTTTGAAAGCAGAAATTGCATGATCAATGAAGAAACTGCAAAAAATTTATCGGCTAAAGAGCAAAAAGAAGTTCAAAGAATTACAGAGTTGTGCAACCAATTTATTGAATCAGATGTATATGTTATTGCATCTCCAATGTGGAGTTTATCCTTCCCTGCTCCATTAAAAGAGTATATAGACTGTATTGTACAAGTTGGTAAAACCATTTCACTTCCTAAAAAAGGGGAAAAGCCTGAAGGTCTTCTGAATGACCGTCCAAGGGCAGCAGTTTATATACAATCTTCCGGCGGAAACATTCCGTGGATTATAGGTACAATGTTTAATAAAGGTGTAGATTATGTTGAAACCATAATGAATTTCATGGGTATTAATAAGTTTGAAAAACTATTTGTTGATGGCACAGGGAATACGGAAGAAGAGAGAACAGTTGCCATCGAAAAAGCTAAAGAAAAGATTGATAAAATTATTGAAAAGATTGAAATAAAAGAGCATGCATTAGTCTAGTTTTATATTCGAATGTTTTTTAAAAATAAATTAATAATCTACAATAAAAACTCTTAGGTATTTTCCTAAGAGTTTTTAAAATGAGTAACTGGTATTTTCTATAGTCTGTAAAATTACTATTGTGTTAGCAACCAGAAGTAAATTTGTTTCGTCTAAGGGTATTGAATAGAAGATTTATGAAAGAAGGGAATGAGGGGTATTATTAAAAAAATGTTTTGCTTACCAGTTATTCTTTTAATGTGCATTGGATTGACTGGATGCGGGGAAAAATCAAAAAAGAAGTTATCATCGTTAACACATTTTGAGGCAATTGTAATTAAGAATGGAGAGAATTTTGTAGTTGTTCCCAATGAAAATAGCAATGAAGCCAGGATATCGGATCAAATTGCAGTCCGTACAAATAATGCGTCCATTATGGGTATAAATAACCAAGTAATTCGTATAGACGAAATTCCAGTAGGGCATGTTGTAGAAATTACTTATAATGGAGAAATCATGGAATCCTATCCTGCTCAAGTATTTGCTGATAAAATTCAGCTTTATGCAATGAGCCCTATAATCGAGGCTTACCTAAAGATTATTGAAGAAATATATCAAGAAGATCCGGGATTAAATCAAGATATATCTATTATTGCCCTGGATACTACAGACATAAAAAATTTAAATGATTGGGAAAAGCAAATACTTCTAGTAAACATGGAACAGAAATATGGCAAGGAAGTGATGGAAAGTACTTTTGAGGAATTGATGAATGAAGGTTTAATAGATAAAGAAAACCGAGCTTTTCCTGAGGGCATTTTGATTACGATTACCAATCCAAATTTTAATGAAAATAAAGATACATTGACATATGAAATAAAAAAGTGGAGAAGTGGAACAGGAGCAGTTGGATATACGGGTATTGCATACTATGATAATGGAACATGGATCATTGAAAAGAAAAATATGTGGATAAGCTAGTTCTATATTTAAAATTCATTATATTAACAGAAATAACATTAATTTCATATGATGTATTAGCTTTAATTTAAGGAGTTGTTGAATAATGAATTCATATTATAGGAACTGGCCTTATTCACATATGCCAAACTATAAAGTGCAAAACCCTTATCCGTTTTACAATACTATGGCAACAGGTTATCATGAAAATTTATACGAATCAAGTAGTGACAGTTTTGAAGAGGCTATGATGCGTCAAAGGCCACAGGATATCAATAGGATTATGGCACTTGTCAATCGACAATTCGAAAACTACTATATAGAACTTCAAAGTTATGGAGTTCCGAGAATCGTTACCAGTAATATTTTCAGAAGCATTGTGGCATACGTACTGGAAAATGAAAATAAATATACTGGGAATCTTGACCAGAGGACAAATGCATTATTTAATGCTTATTTACGGGATAATGTTATCGTTTTTATTATTCTGCGCGGATATGGTGTACCGAGTAATCGAATCAATCAAATGATCAGGACGATCATTCGTTTTGTGCTGGAAAATATAGGAGAACAACCTGCTACTGGATGGAGTGAATGGGAAGACTTAGGCGGTGTATTGACATCTGCTCCAGCGGTAGCATCCTGGCAGCCCAACCGGCTAGATGTATTTGGCCGCGGCCAAAACAACGCATTATGGCATAAGTGGTGGGATGGATCGAGGTGGAGTGAATGGGAGGATCTGGGCGGAGGAGTGATTACTTCAGGACCTGGAGCAGCATCCACAGCCTCCAATCGATTAGAAGTTTTTGCTCGTGGAGCAAACAATCAGTTATTATTTAGAACCTGGAATGGAATCACTTGGAGTGGGTGGCGTTCCCTTGGTGGAGAGATTACTTCAGAACCAGCGGCAGTATCCTGGGGAGGCAATAGACTGGATGTTTTTGCAAGGGGACTTAATAATCATCTCTGGCATATTTGGAGACTATAATGTAAAAAGCGTGCATTATATTGATGCACGCTTTTTCATTGTATTTAAGAATACTACCTGCTATGCAGGTAGTTCTGAAAAGCTTTTAGCGATAAGTATGACATAAAAGACCTCCTTTTGTTACAATAAAAT
>NZ_JAFBEP010000032.1 GCF_016908775.1 Defluviitalea raffinosedens
GACCCTCCTTGGTATTTATTGTTTTCAGCGACTAATATTTTACCAAAAAGAGTGGTCTCTTGCTATTTTTTGTCCTAGAACAATTTTACACTAAGTAGTCGACCCCCTGGCATTTTTGCATCACCGGGGGTAGACGACTTTTAATCTAAGAAGTTTGTTATAGGATTTTTCTCTTTCCCCATGATCTCTTTATTCAGCCATTTCTGGTTTCTTGCTTTAAAGATAATTATGGAGTCTTGCTCTTTATTTGTTATCTTTTTTAATCCCATTTTTATTTCCGTTAACTGCGCTTCTGTTACTTCCCCTTCGAAGACTGAGTTTTGAATCCAATTCAGGTATTTCCGTAAAAATTTAAGCACTTTGGCTACACGTTTTTCTTCCACATCATAAACAATCAATACATACATATTTACCACCACGCTTGAAATGCTTCATATTCCTCAATATCGGTTAAATGTTTAATTAACTTATAGCATTCAATCTGAATAAGTGTTTTATAACTCACCGTCTTGTTTAACTTTCTATGCTGAATAGTAGATGTCATTTTTTCATCAAAAGCTTTGATAAATTTTTTACGTCCTGTTTCGTTTAAATAACAGTAATTCAGTTCTTTTGCAAAATCTTCCTCAGTAATCACATTTTGATTAATCAGTGAGAAGATAACCCGATCTACAATGATGGGTTTAAATATTTCGCTGATATCTAATGCCAGTGAAAACTTTCTGGCTCCGGGCTCGTGTAAATAACTTATTGTGGGGTTTAATTGAGTCTGATATATTTCACGAAGTATTGCCGTATACATTAGGTGATTTCCAAATGAAATCATAGCATTCATGGCATTGTCCGGCGGATGTTTGACTCTTTGAACGAAGGGGAATTTATTATCAGTAATTATATCAAATGCCCGATAGTATGTTTCCCGTATACGTCCTTCCACACTCATAAGATGTTGTATATCTTGTACTTGTCCAATCCGTTCTCTTTCTGTTTCTATAGCTTCTATGATTTGATCCAGATTACCTTTTCTGTTCTGATAATACTTTAAATTCTTCAATATATTATAGCTGGCTCCCCGAATAAACTCTCTGGCAATTTGAAGTCTTTGGCCAGGATCTAAATATTTTTCTGCCTGTTTCACAATCGTAAATCCAGAAAGTAAATATTCCTTGGGATAAAAACTTCCGGAATAATTGCCGTAATAGTCAAATATATGAACCATTACTTTGTTTTTACCCAAAAAATTCAGTGCATTACTATTGAAATCCACTTCTCCCATAATATATATGTCATCAATATCATTTATGGGTAATACTTTTTTATTATCATCGCTTTCAAAAAATATAGTATTATCCTTTCTTCTGATTCTTCCAGATTTCATAATGTAATAACTTCGCTTCATACTATCCCCCCTAGCAAAAACAGAGATTATAGTAACTGCATTTCTTACATATCTTTTTCTCTTCTACAACTGGTGGCTTTGAAGAGTTTTTGATTTCCAGAATTCTTTGTATAACTTCCTGCAATTGTTGTTCGTATTCTTCAGTTAATTGGACTTCTTCTTTTCTCTTGCTTTTTGGAAAATGGACATATCCTTTTACGTCTTTAACACCTTTTCCCTTTAGATAATAAAGATAATATAATATTTGATACAACGTAGCTTCCTGCATAGAATTACTTAATTTACTCTCATGAATTTCTAAAGATTTTTTAATAAAATCAAGCTTAATGGTCCCGTCGATCAGAATTTCCTTATCTTCTCTTGAAAAGCTGTCTTCATGCATCAACTTTCCCATATAAACCCTGTCAGATGTCTGCTCCATTTGAATCCCATGAGCAAAAAACCATAGCTTTTTAGTACAGACAAAGTAATAATTCACTTCCGTACCTGTTACACGGGTATCTTCAAACATAACATCCCCCTAATCTAAAAATAATCCTTCTCCTTCCCCAATATCCTTCTCTTGTAAACCATTTTCTTCATCGTAATCAAAATGGGTTGAATATGCTACCAAAATCTGATGCTTATGGGTAACCCTTTCCCAATCAATTTTTCCATTTGATAAATAGTAAAAAATTTTGCGTCCAGATACTGTCATTAAATAACTTTCCGCCTCAATATACAGTCCATTTTGAATGCAATCCATATACTGTTCTAAATAAACATCCGGGCATATTTTCATTCCGTCAAATTGCTTAAAATATTGTTCAGCTTCATTTGAATAATCTAATAAAGGATACAAGCATATATTCTGAAATTTTTCAGCTTGATCTTTTAATACTTGATAAAATTTTTCTTTAAACTCTTCTCCATATACATAATTCAATATTTGCTTAATAATTTCATTTTCCAAATATGCCCCATTAAATAAAACCAATTGTTCCAAAGTCTTATCCAATAGTTTAATTGGTTTATTATATATGCGTTCTGATCCCTTATCTATTTCAGTACAAACATATACCTGACCATACTCTCCATCTTTTCTCTTTCTGTTACGATACACTCTTCCAAATCTTTGTATAAGCGCATCTATAGGCGCTAATTCAGTATAGATCACATCAAAGTCTAAATCCAATGATACTTCAATGGCTTGAGTGCCTACTAAAAGTTGTACAGGTTCATATCCGTCTTCATATCTTTCACCTTTAAGTAATCTTTTTTCAATGTCCTTTCTGTCTTTTGCAGCAAAATAACTATGCAAAATTAATGAAGTTTCAGCTTCACTCTTTAAATGCTCATACATATATTGAGCTTTTTTTATGGTATTGCAAACTACCAATACTCTTTTCCCATTTTTAAGATCTTCTGTAATTCTCTCTATTTGCACTTCTATACTTCCATCGAGTAGATGAAGCTGATGGCGAACATATTTTTTTAGTTCTTCTTCTTTCATGGTTATTTCAAAATCAATATCCAGTTGTTCCATAAAAGCCGTCTTTAAAACTTCCGGAAATGTTGCAGACATTAAAAACAGTTTGCCATTAAGATTATTTTTTATATAGTTCATTACTAATATAATGACACTCGTTAATTCTATGTCGTAACAATGGATTTCATCCAAGATAAATAATGCATCATAAAATTCTGTAAGTAAGGTCTCATATCCTTTAACTTTATAAAAAGCTTTAATAATTTGGTGAGGTGTAACAATTTTAATAGGATTCGATATTTCTTTGCTTAAGTGATGCATATATCTGGCTTTTGCTTGTATAATTTTTTTATTTTCTGTAGTAACTTCATTCTCTACATATATTTGAGAAAGTAATTGTTGATAATAAGCATATAATGACTTTCCATGTTTCATATCTACTTTGTTAACAGCAAATCTCTCTTTTTGCAATCTTTCATACATTCCATTAATAGATGCTGTATATGGTAAAACATAAAAAATACGGCGATAAGTATTTTCTTTCAGATAATTGTTTGCCCATATAAAAGCCGCCTCGGTTTTACCTGTTCCGGTAGGAGCAATCAGCAGCGCATCTTTCTTAACATTACTTTCTTTTTGCGTATTGCGAAAATCATTTCCGTTAACTCCAATATTAAATTTTTCTTTATACCAATTAACGATATCCGTATCTATATATTTAATCCGATTATGTCCTGAACCTAAATGATCACAAGTAATCAGTATTCCTTTTAATAATAGAATCAGTTCGTAATAATAATTTTTATAATTATATAGAGCTGAATATTTATAGTCATTGATTAATTCAAATACAGGCTGCATTCTATTAAAATCATAGATCATTGATAGTTCTTCGTTAAACCGTTTCGAAAACTCCTTTTGAATCCATTTTAAAACTTGTTTCGATTCGTCCCAATTCTCCAATATACTTTTTTTAGCTAAATCATACTGTTTTCTTCTTTTTTGATCTCCCTCTGCTCCGAAAGGATTAAAGTCACTTTCTTCAAAGCCCATATTCCTCCATATCTCATCTACATTTCTTTCATGGTGTCCAAGAATCGCTAACTTAAGTATTCTTCCTGTAGTTTCATCTATATCTAATAAGTCTATAAATTCTGCGGAAAGTACCTCATGACGAAATCTCCAGGATTCCGATACTTCAAGGTTTAATGTAATATTTTGAAATTGGCTGGACGCCTTTCCCATATCATGTAAAGCTACAACCAAGAAAACAATTTCTGTCCAAGTATATTTTGAAAAAGACAGATCGTAAGGACATTGAGGCATTAATTGCATCATTTGATCATACACACTCAAACATTCGGATATGTGCTGCACTAAGGTCTCTTCTATCAATTGATCTCCTTCATAGTGTCTTTTTGCATATAACATTTAATTCCCCCTTATGAAAAAGTGATACCCCACGGTATCACTTTTCCTTATGTATGTATACGCCCTTTTTCAATTCTTCATCGTACAGAAACATATTATTGTGATTCCGTATCTTTTGATGATCATTTTGTAAGATCATAAAAACTCCAGCTTTGGTTACCTTTCTGGGATATTCGTCAGTAATGTAAACAGGCATGGAGCAAAGCCGACCAAACACCTCCAGTTTAGGCTGAAAAGGAATGATTGTTTTTCCTACTGTAATGTTATGGCAATCCTCTTTCAGTTCAACTTTTTTTACTTCTTTAACGAATGCTAAATCCTCACTGCGTCCAAGAAGCAATGTATAATAAGGCATTTTAAAAGCCTCCGCAATGCTTTCATCCTCTACATACAAATAAAGCTTGCATTTTACCATTATTTCCCTCTTAATAGGAATAGTTCCAAAGCACCCTTGCAGCACATCATGCCGACTAGTGATCCGACCAGCCTTTGCTAATTCCATGTATGTTTGCTTATTGCTTTTTTCTAACTGTTTAATAATTAATTCATAATCCTCTGTTTTATATTTGTAATCAAAAATATATCCCACAGAAATAGGCTCTACCTTTTCTCCGACTGCAGCAGAAATTAATCCATAGATTGTAGATAAAGGCGGACAATCATATGTCTGCTGTATGCTGGTTATGGTCATATCGTTTTTAAAAAATGCCGTTCTGCTTTGCAAAGTAATTCTATACATATAGATCACCTATTTTCAGGTTTATATATTTTCTACGGAATAATATATTTTAGAAAGAACTTCTTCTGAAAAACGCTTAGTAATTTCATTTATCCCTGATAAATCGTCATTACAAATAATCTTTATATCTTTATTTTCCATATTGAAAGAATCAATAAATTCTTTGAGGGATTTGGTATGCTCATCTAAAAATCCATTTTTCTTCGCAATATAAATATCCGATTTGATATGCTCTTTATAGTCCAGAATTCCTTCTTTGAATGCATTAATATTAAAATCCTCCATAGGATTCGAAATTTCTTGAAAAATATTGTTACCGATATCCATAATACAATAAACAACAAATTTGGGCGCAATATCGGCATAAACTGTGCTTAGCTTAGCCCCTCCTGCTAAATATGGCAAACTTTCTATCAAAGTTTGAATACGTTCTGTACGAATCTCAGGTTTTAAAATAAATTCATCCTCTTCACATTTAATAAGCAAATCATTATATCTCTCCACTGGGAATTTTTCCGAAATATTCTTAAATCCAGATATATTTTTCCTAAAAAATCTGCCAGCACAATTCAGGTCAATCATAAAACAGCCAGAATACTGTGTAGATGCAAAATTTCTTGTATCCCCGGTTAAGGGCATAGTTGTAAGTTGACCGTCTACCAATGCACCATTTCTTTTTACTCCGTAATCTTCTTTTATGTCTCCTTCTCTTCCAATGAAGTAAGATATTTTAAATGGTGCTACTCTCGTAGTTCCTTTATTGTCTTCATCTACTTTATCTTTATCATTAGCTGGAATAACATTCATATACCCGAATAAATCATCATCCATGTATTCAAAAGGATTACAGGAAGTTGTTGGAGTATTCTTTTTCCCTGATTCTTGTACAATTTTCGGAATGGATAATTTTATACCGTCTTCCTCCAATTTGTCCTTTATTTTTGCTTTAATAGACTGCCCTGATATATAAGATGTCTTAACAGTTTTTCCCCTCACCTTTGTATAAATATGTTTTATTCCATTCTCTCCTAAATTAATGCATCCTGCAGGCACATTTAATATCATTGCTCCATGTAAAAACCTTCTATTTTTTTTTGAGACTCCTCTCATCTTCATTTAGACTTCCTCCTCTTGTACCATATTTTTCTTTAACCTATTAAACTCGACATATTGTTGTTTTTCTTCTTCCGTCATATTGTTATAAATAAAATATTTAATTAATCGAAAAGCTAAAGCACTTCTATTTTCTGACATAATCTGTTTTACATCAGAAATGTCAAAAATATTTTCTCCCTGTACTTTAAAATATTCTTCATTTAAATCTAATAAACTGTTAATAAAAACATAAGGTTTTTCTACGTTCATTTTCTTCTCATACTCTTCTACCCATTTTGATGGTTTAAGATTGCGATAATACTTAAGCAATCCGTTTCCGATATTTTCAGCAGCATTTATAAATTGATCTTCCAAAAGACTCACCTCTCTCATATAAAATTTCACATCGTTTATATCTTCAAATCCAAATTTTGGGCTTCCATCAATGTTCATACAGAGAAAATCTCCCTGTATGAATCTCTCATATTCTTCACTGTTTCTAAAGTTCTTTTTCATGCGATTCCACTTTTGATCTGCTGTACTGATATAATTTATAAATTTGCACATTCCATCAGGAACATTAATATAACTAAGAGAAGCTTCCCGGTTATCATTTAAGAAAAAATATACTGTAATAAAATGCGGTTCTATGACGCGAAATCTCATTCTAAAATTCGCATAGATCTCTCTTAAATGATCTACCAACACCTCATACCAATTCCCGTGAAGTGTCTGAAGGGATGCAAGCATTTCTCGTTTTAAAAATTGATATTGCTCCCTGGCATATTCAATCATGTACTTTTCATCAGAAAAATAATAAAACATATAAACTCCCTTAGTTGCTTCCGAAACTCGCACATTAAACATAGGCACAAATGAAAATAAAATCGACAAATAGCATCCATTACAACTGTGAACCTGTCCAAGATTTTTTTGATTTAAAGCTGCACCAAAAGGCATAATATCTTTACTAAGTATGAGGTCAGACGGTTTCCCACAAAATCTACAAATGTTGTCAGTACTTTTACGTTCTGCATTTTCACATAATGAATTTTTATTCTCCAGTATATCAACAACTGTTTGCTTAAATGTCTCTACAAATTCTTCTCCTGTTTTCACCGTCTCTTTTTTTCCGGAAATAGGATTTTCAATTTTGTTATTTATTCCAAATAAATAGTGATTAATGTTGTACATTAAAGCAAAATGTTGTTTTAACCCTCGCTTACTATACTCCAGCTCTTTTTCGCTCGCATTCAAGTCATTAAAGCGATGTTTGATCACTTCTAAAAATTCGTCAAGATTATTCAAAATATCTTCTTTGGTTACTTCAGCATAACATTCCTTATTACAAATCATGCTAAGAACTGCGCTTCCTAAATCTATAAACGGATGACCTGTAAACGTTAACAACGCCATCATTTCACCTCCTACTTACTAAAGTCATATATCTATATACTTCTACAGAAAAATCAAAATTCCTTCATTATATGAATAATTTTGTAAATTTTAAAACTACTGATAGATTAGTAAAGAATTCGAATACACAAACCAATTTAAGTAGTGTATTTAAATCAAAAAGTCTACATTACAGTTTCTACAAAGAACTGAAATGTAGACCTTTCAATATTACAATAATCTTATTGAAACTAAGCATTTTTCATGTTTTCATTCATTTGATCTGTTGCTTCAATTCTACAATAGTCCGATTAAAACTGCCTGGATAAACAATGTTTTTTACATCAAAAATAGGTTTCAATTCTACAATAGTCCGATTAAAACTACGGAGAGTTACAAGACAGCTTTTATTCATACGTCGTTTCAATTCTACAATAGTCCGATTAAAACTCCATCTTCTTCTGATAATTATTATGAAGATAACTAGTTTCAATTCTACAATAGTCCGATTAAAACGTATTTCGGGAACTTATTCCCGATTGATTTTATCGAGTTTCAATTCTACAATAGTCCGATTAAAACAAACATCTTGAACATCTTGAACTTCCCTGTAATATCAGTTTCAATTCTACAATAGTCCGATTAAAACATATGGTGACCGTAGATATGCCGACGAATATGACCTGTTTCAATTCTACAATAGTCCGATTAAAACCAAAAGGGTATGCGTAAAAAATTCGCTTTACGATCGAGTTTCAATTCTACAATAGTCCGATTAAAACTTTGGGGTCTCATTATTAGATGACCGAAAGGACATAGTTTCAATTCTACAATAGTCCGATTAAAACTCTTTGAAGTCTCCGCAATAGATAGGAGCCTTGTTGTGTTTCAATTCTACAATAGTCCGATTAAAACTGCTCCTTCAAGAGCCTTAAGGGTTTCTTCATCCAAGTTTCAATTCTACAATAGTCCGATTAAAACTATCAAAATGCTGCTGTTTTTTATCTAGTAGAAATAGTTTCAATTCTACAATAGTCCGATTAAAACACCGCTCTCCAAAATTGTACCGCATCTAAAGTATCTCCGTTTCAATTCTACAATAGTCCGATTAAAACGCTATCAAGTATTAAAAAAACTAAAGTAAGAAAGGAGTTTCAATTCTACAATAGTCCGATTAAAACAGAGTAAACATAATAGGGCCTCATAAAGATAGAGAAGTTTCAATTCTACAATAGTCCGATTAAAACTATACCTTTCTTCCATTGTAAGAACTTACCTCTAGCGTTTCAATTCTACAATAGTCCGATTAAAACTTCTTTAAATTTTAGAACAGATTCTCCTTATGCAGTTTCAATTCTACAATAGTCCGATTAAAACCAAGAGCAGAAGTGATCTTAGAGAAATTAGAGTAGGGTTTCAATTCTACAATAGTCCGATTAAAACTGATGGAGAAATACTTCAAAAAAGGCAATGAAATCCGTTTCAATTCTACAATAGTCCGATTAAAACCGTTGGCAGATAAAAGCCTTTCTGATCCGTTGATTAGTTTCAATTCTACAATAGTCCGATTAAAACTTTAACGGGCCGGCCGGAGAAGGGAGGGAATCGACGGTTTCAATTCTACAATAGTCCGATTAAAACCGGTAAAAATAGCGCCTTTTTGCCCTGTAAGTTTAGTTTCAATTCTACAATAGTCCGATTAAAACCTAAAGCCTTGGCTATAAGTTTTCTAGCTTCTGGCTTGTTTCAATTCTACAATAGTCCGATTAAAACTTGATAGACGACCTTTTTAAAGGTGCAGTTAGAAAGTTTCAATTCTACAATAGTCCGATTAAAACTCTTTACAGCGAAATATGTAACCAAATTCGAAGAAAGTTTCAATTCTACAATAGTCCGATTAAAACAGCAGTAAAATCAACGTTTTATTCTGCTCTTTAAAAATTTTTTGTATTAATTTTACCAATTATCCCTCTCAAATGCAATAAAAAGTCGTCGACCCACTGGCATTTTTGCATCACCGAGGGTAGACGACTTTTTTGCTTGATACTATTCAATTCATAACTTCAACCATTCCAAATCCGCCACTATTTTTTTCACCGGCTCCTACTTCCCACATGATCTCCATAAGTTCCGGGCTTCCACTGGCCTCAAAGGGACATAAGAATCCTTTTACAAAGGTATTCTTATAATAAATCAGTTTGCCCTTCTTATATTTTTCTATGTCCTCCTGCTTAAATGAAATCCTCAAGTCAACGCCCGATGAAGGCTTATCATATATTAATTCATATTTCGTTTTTAAATTACGGATGATATTTTCCGCATACTTTCGTTCTTCCAATTGACAATCTCTCGGTTTTATGACCCCGTTAATTTCCTCTTTTGTCGTTGCAACGACAGGGGATAAGCATTTAAACTGCATAACTTCAGAAAATTGAGGCGTAGGAATTGCTTCTACCTGTGAAATCAAGAATTTTGCTCTTCCTATTCTCAAAATATGATTACTAAAAATTCCGCTGGCGAAATTCATTATAAACTCATTTTTCAATGAACCAATGTAAAAATAAATTTTACCAGGCCCAATAACCATCTGGTTCCCTCGAATCTTATAAAAATCAGGAAATAATGCACTAAAGGTAAAGAGTTTGAACTTTTTGCTGCCAAATTCATAACCCTTTTGGTGTAATTCCTTAGCATATTCCTGATCTGCTCTTTGCAGCAAATAATAAATGGCTGAAGATAAATGATACTGATAATTTATTGGTATAGAAATCGGTGCATCAGTTTCTAAAACTATTTTAATTCTCATAACTTCTCTCCTGATCAGTTTTGCATATTTTAAATCGTCTCCTATAAAAATACAAGGTTTATGCGTCCTTAAAACCTTGTATTTTTATAATAAATTATGTATTTAACCTTAAAAACTAGCTCATGACTATCTTTCTTAATTGATTTACTAGCCCCTGAACATTTCTTCCATCAAAAAATAAATTGAATATCCATTTTTTCTACCCGTAGCATTAATGAATTGCTCTCATTCCGTAGAACCAAAAAATTTAATTAGGCTCAAAATTACCATAGCCTACATTTGTCTTTGCCCCTATCCCTAAATCTAAAATAATTTGCTTAAACAAAGCAAGTTTTTGCTCAACTGATAAAATACCGTCCTTTAAATCAAATTCAAATCTGAATACTACATTAGGCAGTACTTTCAAAAATTTTATAGGAACAGGATTTTTTAAAGGATCTTTGTGGGGAGTAATAAAATCCTCTCCTAAAAAGCGTCCGTCTGTATTATCACTTTTAATTAGAACCGCATCAAAAAATATATCTCTATCATATATAGATTTTTTTCCTTCAAAAATCTCATTTTCCAAATCACTGATGCTGATTTCATTGACATTACAAAATAAACTATTGCTCTTAAATATTTCTCTAATATAACTTTCGCTTGCTTTAAAGGCACTTCTTAATAGACCTTTTACAGAAGAACCAGGTATATATGGCATTCCGGTAGTATAATCGAAGTAAAACCCTATTTTAAATTCATTATCTTGGCCTGTTTCATGCATATAACCTGCTCCAAATAATAATCCGGGATAAATTGTCTTAAGCGTAAAATGATCCTTACCTAAAGGCTGTAAAGGATAAAGTTTGTTTTGCTTTAAAATATTATTATTTTTATTGTCAAAATACCTTTTTACTTCTTGCTTATAGTTCTTTTTTCCTTCCTGATTCTTTATTTTTTCTCCCTTCAAAAATATTTTAGTCCAAAAACTAGAATCATAATAGTCCTTATAAAATAAGAAACCTATATTAGGTTCGTTTTTCATATGTACCTCCTTTTACAAAATCAACAGTCGCCTTCTTATTTACTCCTCAATAAATTCAAATGTTCTTAATGCTAATTTCAGTGCTATCGCTGCACAAATAATATCATCTTCTATATCATCAATACTAGATTTATACTTAATTAAACACCTTAATAAACTGTCTTCATTTTCATATTTTTTATCAACCTTTTTAATTATAGAAAAAATAGCATTTACTATTTTTCTTCTGTCTTGTTTTGTATTGTTATTATCTCTTTCAAAAAAAGCAACTGTGGTCAATAGTCCGCTTTGCACTATACTTGCTCCAAAAGAAGCAATATATCCATTATATACATCTGGTACTTCATTCTTTTCATTGGCAATCTCTACTTCTTGTATAATATCCAGAGCAATAGGTATAAATTTTTCTACTTTATTTTTATTCATTCACTCACCTACTATCTGCTTTACGTTTTGAATTTTCGTATATCCATAGCCAATGGATGCATTAGCGCCCATTTGAATTATATTTTCTGAGATCATCGGCTCTAACAAATTCTCTTCATCTTTCATCCGCATCACTATAAAATAAAATCTTGTTTCTCTTGGAATGATTTCTTCATACCATAAGTTTTTACTTATACCATTTTCTAAACAATTTCTTGCAATAACCGGCAAACTTTTGATTAATTTGCTAAAAACATCATTATGTAATAAAGCAATATTTTCACCAAATAATTTCTCTATAACAGAGATCTTTTCAAATTGCTTGTATTCGAATTCACCATAGAAGTCTTCTATCTTAACACCTTCTAATTTTTCAAAAATCACAGGTTTATCAGGAGTTACATCAATATCTGCGAACTTTTTTAATATTTCAACTATATCCAATTGAATATCAAAATCAGATAAACATGTAATCAAATCTTGGATTATCTGAGGACATACTGCTCTAAAAAACGGTTTCTTGTTACTTCTTACAGGAATGGATAGCAAATGTCCTTCAAAAAATTTATATGTTCCTGCATTGTCTACGTCTCCAAAAATATACTTTACTGAATCTTCTTTCTTACTTTCGAAAAACTCTCTTAACGCTCCTTTTAAGCTAGATGAATATATAGTTGGATAATTTGTTATAACATCTCTTTGAACCTCTTTATCGACAATACCATAGTTAACGTCGCCATTTCCTACATGCATATTGGTCAAAGCCCTAATAATATATAATTCACTAGTATACATGTTATCCCCCCAGCTATAGTGCAATATTATATCCGATCTTAATTAAGTTTCTATTTTGATTAATATGATTTAATAATTTTTCAACATCTGAAGTATAAAAAACAGAACCTCTTTTTATAAAGCAATATTTTTTATCAATTTTTTTTAACCTGCTGTTAGCTTTTTCACATTCCTTATCATGAATAACATATATATTCCTAAAATCAATAGTTTCTGTCATTGCAAAATCACAATCATCATAAATTCTATGATCAACATATGTATCACTGAGCAAAACAACTTTGTTAACATTGTCTTTTTTTATTAATGATCTATATTTTTCCATTAATCTTTTTTCTTCTTCTTTCTGAGAAGGTGATATCGTTAACTTAAAAGCCGTTTGATCTGCTCCCATATATACTATAGTTTGAAAATTATCGCTAAATTTTCTTTTTAAATCTTCTTCCATTTCATCGGAAAGATTTATAAAAAATGCAAATTCATAATTATTTTTTAATCTATAGCTTATTGTTTTAAATAAACTATCTTCTTTTGTCTTCCCAGCTTCTCCTTTTTCAATTCCAATTCGTTTATCCGTAGCAAATATCTCTCCGAAAGGAACTATTTTCCCATTACTTATATCCATCCAATCATTAGATAAACCATCTTTGGGATCATAACCCTGTAAAACTGGAATATTTTTTTCATATAAATTAAAACTGACCCTAACTCTTTCTTTAACAGAAGTTTTGAAAGGTGTATAATACTCGTTAACTTTTTTTATAACTTTTTCTTTATCCTTTTTTTTATCATGAATAATATGATCCTTGGGAACTATAGTATAAAAGCAATTATCCTTGTATGTGTAAATCTGAGAAATACTTTCTATTACCCCAAAATATTGTTCTCTTTCCTCATCTATTTTAAAACCTGAAGGACCAATGAGCTTTTTTATTTTTACTTTATCCTCTATACTATAACCCCATTTTTGCTTGTAACAATCAGATTGAATAAGTATTTCTTTTCTTAACATTCCAAGTAAAGTAGTCTGCTGAGGTAATAAATTTGAACTGACTATATAATTTTGAGCTTTATTTCTATTATCTTGATTTTCTTCATTAATAAATTTAAAATATCTTTCATTGCCAAAAAAATAATTTCCTATCGGTTTTAATCTAGCCAAATATGTACTAATTTTCATCACCTTCTTCATTAAGGAAATGAGTAAATTTTAAATATGAATATACGATTTCCATTTTTTCATCAAAAGATTTATCATATTCTCTGTTAACTGTATAAAGCAATTCTTGAACCAAATCGAGATATTTTTTATTTTTCTCTTGCTTATGAATGGATTCATTAAAATTGTTCTCAAAATAGTTTTTTAATCTAACTTTATCACCGATTATTTCCTTTAATAAGACTTGGTCTCTCATTAAAGTATGATATACCTGTTTTAGAAAATCGCTTTGCTCAATACTCAAATCCAATATTCTTTTAAATATTAAATAAGATTCGCTGTTTTTCTTAAAGGTTGTACCAAAAGCTTGTCCACTGTGTTGTATTACACTAAAGCTAATTGCATTTTTCTTGTCATCACCATTTATATAATTTTTAGAACGATAAAGCAGATCTCTGGCTTCTTCAAGAGCTTCATATAAAGGATATTTATAATAAAAAATAGATACTCCAAAGGATAAGGTTGGCCTGTCCTCCATATTCTTAGAGGTATTAAATTGATTATCAAATTCATTCGTTATCTCGTCTAACACGCTAAAGACGTGCTTACCTTTTGAGAATACTGGAGCAAAGAACAACAGGTCATCTCCACCTGCATAAATTGTCATGCCCTTATTATCTCCTTTTATTATCCTATGAGCCTCAGAAGCAAATTGATGTAACTTACTTGAAAATTCCTGAAATGTAGTAATTGAATCTTTCTCTGTTTCTTGTTCTATTTTTTTGTCTATTCCTTGACCATCACTTAATTTCTTTATAATAGAACTCATGTTATCTCCATCAGCTTGTACTATGGCTACATATTTATACACTTTTTTAAACTCATCTAAACGATTTTCTTTTTTTAATCTCTCTTTAACTTCTTTGTAATAATCTTCATCATCTGCCTTAATATCTTTTATTTCTAATCCACTGGATGCAATTTCATAAAGTGAAGTGAAACCTTTAATGTTCATTCCTTTCATTAAGAAACTTTTTTTAATGTGATCATTCTTTAAAAATTCTAAGATATAATTTATACTTTCCTGTTTAACATATTGACTTTGTAATTCAATAGTATCCAGAATTGGAGATAACTCAAGTATTGGATTTTCAACTACTTCTTTTTCTATATAGTAAAACTGAAAATAATTTTGGAGATAATCGCGAATTTCTTTTCTATCTTTTTCCTTCATTTTTCCAAGTGCATCAGATATATCTTTCGCCATTTGATCCAACAGTTCTTGGATAATATGACCTAATTCCTCAAAATCTCCTTTTTCCTCCACTTCAAAAATGAATCTATCATGAAATAGCCCCACTTCTTTTCCTTTCTCGAATAATGTATCGTCTTCCACATTTGGTATAACAAAGTTTCTGTTTTTTTCTATTAATTTCTCAATAATCTTTTTCATCATATATGAAAAAATATAACTACCACCCCAGAGTTCACCGGTAGTCCTGGCAAACTGTAATGTTTTATAAATAGGTCCGATAGTCAAAGCAATATATTTTTTGGAATTACTCACTTGCTTCACCTACCTTTTGAATCACTTTTCTCTTCGCTTGCCTAAGTTGATTTTCCAATGGATTATGTGCTAGTGAAGGCTTCAATTGACTGTTAAAATAATCTGCAAATGAAAATAAAAAAGCTGGTAAATTAAATTCATCTTCCTTAGGAGTATATATGATTTCAGGGGCACTATTAGCTATATCTTTTCTAGAAAATTCAAATTTAGCATTAAACATATTTTTCGGAATTTCCTCTGGTATGATAGCCAGTATATTATCAACTATTTTAAATGTAATGGGAGATTTGAATCTCTCAATTTCATCACTGGAATAAGATATCTCTCCCCTACCACTAAAATTAACTTCTTCACATATTCCTAATAATCCCCTAACATATTTTTTAGTCATAGGATCATTTTTTATATTGATATGATTGAGTTTAAAAAATTTTTCTTTAATAAATTTTTTTTCATTGCCAATATTTTTATTTAACATATATTGAAATAAAAATGACTTATGATAACTAGATTCAAATTTCTGAGATTCTGGAAAATTAATTCCTGTCTTCATCAATAAATAAATTATATGTATATCTTTCATCATTTCTTTAAAATCATATTTATTATAGCGAATATAAAGAAATTGATTCTTAAGTTTCTTAATATTATCTAAAAACTGATTATTGTTGTTAATATAAAATGAACCGAATCCTTTGTTCTGCCTTGCACCAAAATTATTCAATGCAAAAAAAGAAGCAATATTTTCTTTAATAATATCTATAAGTTCAGCATAAAAAGAAAAGAATTCTATTTCTATATCTGCGTGAGAAAAAACTGCATAAGTTTTATTTTCTTTCTTTCCCTTATTTCCCAAATATAAATTCTTATATAATAGGAAATCTAAATTAATTGGTTCGATTTTTTTTGCATTTGTTCTAATATGTACTTTGTAATTTAATGCTTTTTTATCTTGAAACTGCTTCTCTTGCATTCCGTCTTTATAACCAATTAAAAATTTATTATACTGTTCAAAATCTTCATTGAATGCATAACGTATTAAAAACTTGTCCAATTTAGGCTTTAATTCTGTAGCTCTCAAGGTTGCTCCCAATTGTTCTGACTGAAAATGGATCATAGGGGTAAACTGTTTTAATTGCACTATATATTTCGCCACATTTTCACTCCCTTTTCGCAAGTAACGCTAATATATCTCCCTTTAATAAAAATAAAATTATAAATGGAAGTATAATAAATAACAAACCTAATATGATAAATTTAATATTTCTTTTCAATCTAGATTTATTACCCAATAAAAAACTACTACAAACCAAGGAAACAATAAAAATCGGGCCTAAATAAATATAACCTAACCAATTCAACAATTGAGATATTGGATCTTTATTTGATAGTAAATTATCGTCTATGATATTCATTCCTAAAAACCCTGTTATAAACGAGGGAATAACAAATGCAACACTAATAATTGTTAACCAATTAAGAACAGTATTGGTCTGTGCTTCTTGTTCCAATGTTGCATATTCATGCAATTCACTGATCTCATTATCTAAATCCTTAATATTTCTCTCTATTTCACAAGTATTGATTAATTGAGTATAAAGCTCAATTCCTTGTTCCTGGGCTGTAACTTCTCTAAAATATAGCTTATTTACAAATTGAATATAATTTTTATGTAATGAACGAACCCGAGAGACCAAATTTGATCCTTTTAACGTTGAAATAGATGAAACTTCATCTGAAAAAACAAGTATAGACGCTCTTTGGGCCAAAACCAGAGATACCATTTGATAATACATGGTTCGCATGTGGGTTAACAATATATTTTTACTAAAATCACTCTCACAACACAACATTACAAATGAATATCTTGTTATTCCGTATAATGTACCTCCTATCCATCGGTCATATGTATGCTGCTTTAATAAATTCTCAGTCATAAGTCTGCTTGTGCAGCATTTATCTTGTCCATCAACAAATAAAAATTTAAACCAATCCGCATCTTCAACATACATATACTCATTCTTACTTTCATTAAATTCGCTTAACTCAGAAATCCAGTTATCATTCTTGTACCAACATATTACATACATACGATCATCTATAATAGGTCGTATTAAAATCTTCTTTTCACAGAGTACTCTACTATTATCTATAAAGTATTCATTATCTGACCCATTCAATAATTTCATAATTGTATCAGACAACTTGGTAGGGTTTTTCCTTACTGTTTCTAAACAATCATACCATTCAAAAGTCTCTGTAATTGAGCTTCTATCATCTTCCCACAAAATTTGCAATTTAGTTGCTAAAAACCTACCTTTAGTAAATGCTGTTCTTTCTGTCTCATTATTATTAATAAACTGAGGATAAATACGCCTGCCAAATTCATTGATCATAAAAATATCTTCTTTTTTAATATCAGGCATAGTGTTTTTTAAATGGTATGATAATATTGCAACCCCTGTGTCATAAACCTTTAATATTATTCTTTCTATTTCTAAAATATACTCTTTATCTTTTGCTTGAATAATGTACTTACCTCTCGTTTTTTCATTAGGAGTATAAGCAAAATTTTTGACAATAGGCTTTGCAGTATTATTTTGATTATAAATTGCTCTTCTCACATTATCATAAAAATAAAGTTTTTCATTATAATCTTCACTGCATTCAATTTCATCCGACTTTATTCTCCAACCAGTTTTTTCAAGATACTGAGTCATAATTTCTATATTTACTTTTTCTTCAAAGCTACTTTCTTCAAATTTATTTGGATTCTCTATATAATCCCATCTAAATGGAAACATAAAAATATGATAACTTTTAATCTCCGACATATTCCACCACTTCCTGAATAATTTTCTCTATTTGTTCTTCGTCCAATGCACCTTTTTCAAATCCAAAAAATCCGTCCTCTGTTCCTCCGAAATAAACTATATTTTCTCCATATACTTTAGAATACTTTTCTCCTAATTCTTTTGCCTTTAACCCGTAGTAGTTTATTTCATCTTTAGTATGGATAATCACCCGATCAAATTTATATAATTTATCTGCAATAGGAGAAAAACGTTGTGTTAAAGAAGATACCACTACAACACCTTTTTTAATTTTCAAATGATCCTTAATGGACTGTTCAGCCAATTCTTCATCTAATTCTGTAACCCCTTGGTATTCCCGATCTTTTCTTCTAATTTCCTCTATTTCATCTTTTGTTGCTCCAAATTTAATTAATCCTTTTATATGACTTTTATCATTAACAGCGATTAATTGTTGATATCGAGTTAACTTAATATTTAACATATTAGCAATTTGCTCTATGGAAGATAATTCATTAATTTTTTGATTATGATGATCTATTTCAATATAATGTGCAGGTGGTGTGATATCTTTTATTAATTCGATTCCAACAATTGTTCTATCTTTATGCAGTTGTATTTCTTCTTGATAATCACTGAGTTTTGCCCCCCAGGTTAAATGCTTATCAATATAATCTTGATTATTTTGCTCAAGGATTTTTATAATTTCTGCCATCTCTAAATCGTAACCACCAACTAAAAAAAGAAGTTTCAAGAAAACTCCTCCGATCAATTAATAAAAATAATTTTATTAGTATTTATAATAATTATAATATTTTATTATCATTTTATCCTAATTTCTTACTTTTTACAATATAATTTTACAGAAATCAAAATAAAAATGACAGATAACCTATTATCTGTCAAGATTTACCCAAGCATCTTCATTAATTAACAGTTCAATAGTAATATTCATAAACGAATATTTATTGCAATCAAAATTAACAAAAAACATCTTGATTAGCAACTATTACCTTAAATCCTAATGTTACCCAATATAAGCTCCATACTTAATAAAATGATTTAATAAATTTACTATTACAACTCAAATCCAAAATATAACATTTTTAAAACACATTAAATCCTACAAAATCATCTAACCCAAGACTCTATAAGATTTTTCATTATGTTAAAAACATGGAATAAGATCTCTGATCAGTAGATATCACGAATAGTAAAACTAACTCTATGTAGATAAAAACTTGGACATATCATAAAGTTTCAACTCTACAATAATCCGGTTAAAACTAGAACTGGCATGGAAGACTTTGTATTAACTGCAGTTTCAATTCTACAATAGTCCGATTAAAACCGCTTTTTTTGGCTTTTAAATCGTCTATTTGCTCATGTTTCAATTCTACAATAGTCCGATTAAAACTATTAGAGGACAAATTGATCTTTGTGATCAAAGTAAAGTTTCAATTCTACAATAGTCCGATTAAAACACATCAAAATAAGACAACTTCAAACCGTATTGTCCCCCTTATTTTGGACAAAAACTCACTAATGCTTAATATATCTTAGAATTTCATATTAATTTTTCTTCACCCTAATTTGATTCTA
>NZ_JAFBEP010000033.1 GCF_016908775.1 Defluviitalea raffinosedens
ATACTTTTGCCCTTTTGCCATTGTAGACACTTCCTTCCCTTTTTATATTTTAAGGTGTTCGGCTTTTTGTGTCTACACTAATATACTAACACCAATGTCCGTTTCGTAGTGACTGTAACATTTCCTACTGTCCAGCCTGTACCCAAAAGTGCATATTGCATCGGAACATCTGCAGTATCTGCATTGAATTCTCTAGGTTCTTTTTCCGCACTGAAAGACAGATCGTAAAATACCGCTTCAGCATATACTTGCGTAATAACACGCCCATCTTCGCTTTTATTGTCCGTTAAGGTTCGGATCCGGTAAATGTCATTTACGATTTGCACTTGTTTTTCATTTTCCAGTGTGCTTCTTTTTGGATCATGGAACGGAAGCTTGAATTCCAGCGTATCCGCGCCGTTCACCTCACCAGTGACAATGATATCAAAGGCATTTTCAAGAACAGCTTCCCATGCTCCGTTTTTATCCAATATCACAGGACGGGCAAAGCCTAATTTCTCATAGGGCGCTTTCGGTATATCATGAAGCTGTATTTCCAGAAGTTTTGGCGTCTTCAACGGATCGCTGCTGGTAAGGGTAACACGGAACCTTATATATTGCCGATTTGGCGATTGAAGTTCACCGCTGGTTCCCACAGCCTGCCATGCAGACCATTCTTCAAGATCATCGCTTGTGCTGGTCTCTACTAGAGACACTGACGTAACACCTGCAGTATATTCGCTTGTCACAGCTACACGGCCGCTGCCCGATAATGCACATGGAACCGCCCTTGTATAAAGTACGCCACTTGCAGGATACTCGCCATCTGTTGCTTTTAGGGTGACTGTACCAGGCTCTGCCAAAGCATCTACATCCGAAGCCGCATCCCCACCGTTTGCATTTAAAGACGACTTAAAATATAACAGCAAATCATCAGCTGTAAGCTGTGAGTCCGTTTCCAGAAACCAGTCGTCGAAGCCTCCGGCATAGTAGTAGGTATTTGCATGCATCCCCATAATAATGTCTGCTATACATTCCCGATTCAGCTCTCCCGAAAAGGAACGCACAGGTGACACCCAGGTTGCCCCGTCGCTGCGATCGCATATGATGTTCTGTACCTTTTTGTTGTTTACTTCAATGATGGAGGCAATAAAATACCAGCCGCCGTTTTTCAAGGTAATGGTAGCTGTTTCACTCTGGTCGTAGATTAGTGTGCCGGAGGAGTTATACAACATCAGCCTAAGTCTTCCTTGATAAAGTGAAACATAAAAAATTGGCTGACCAGGTCCTTGGCGGGTATTGAATATGGGTATATATGTCTGGCCGACCGAATAGGTGGTAGGATTAATCCAACCGCCTACAACAATCTTTTCGCCCAGATTGCTAAAGAAACTCCCATCATTTTTTGCTATAAGATGGGTCTTTTCAGAAGTCGGATTAACAATATTTTGCCTAAAGTATCTTCCGAATCTTCCAGCAATAAGGTTTGCTGATGTACCTGACCAGCCGGAGATGGTAAAATGTCTGCCATGTCCCGATGAATCCATAAGCTGAAGATTTTCGTCTGGTGTTTTTTCATTAAATCGCCATAAAGCAGACGTCCTTGATGTTACAGGAAACTCACCGGTAAAATCCTCTTGGCTCGTTAGAATTGATTTTATCGCCATGTTATCACCTCCATCTGCTTTTTGCCTGTATTTTTAACTCAGTAAAGGTCGCGTTTTCTGCGGCAATCTCAATATGATTAACCCCTTTCCTGAGAATTGGAAAATTCAGATCCTGCAGGCTGGGAAGACCATTTCTCAAGGTTCGGCCTGTTTCATCAATAACCTTAGCTGTTACCATGCCGGAGTCGACAATCAGAGTTTCACCTTCAGATAATGAGCCAACAATTCTCAATTCCTCGTCGTTCGTAATAAGCGAAATATAGCTTGATGAAGACATTGATATTAAACCCTTCAATAGATAAACCGGATTGGAATCCGCATTTCCTTTAACCCTCTCCAATTCATGCAGACCTGTTTCAGAAAGAACAAATATCTCATCTTCCAACGCGTAAACATACGGGTCGGGACAAACAAACCGAAGTTCAAAGCTGCCCGCTGTCCGCAATATCCGCTCACAGTCAACCGCTTCTGATAAGCGAGCCATGAAATATCGGTCGGGCAAATCATCTAGAACAAGTTGTTTAAGCCCGTTTTCCGGATTTAACCATTCAGCAACATTATCAAGAACCGATACAAGCTCAGCAAAACTGCGCTGGGGAAGCACACTACAGCTAATTATTATGTTTCGTTCTGATATATCGCAGCCAAAATCTGCAATACCTGCTTTGCCCGGCACAGTTTCAAAGGAATTACGCAGGGCAGGGGAAACCTGCCATTTGGTAAGTCTTGCTCGTATTTTCATACTTTGCGACGATATTCCATTGTAGATAAATCCCATATGCTTCCCTCCATTACGCTGTTATAAAACGTCCCTGCGCCCTTGAACCTGTCTGCATCAGGTTGTATAACTCCTGTGATATCCTACGTATGTCTTCTTCACCACGAACAATCATCTGCTGCACCACAACAAGCGGCCCAGAAGCTAAACCGCTAAATTCACCTCTTCCACTTACATTAATATCAGGAGATATATTAAAATCTGTCGGCACTGCATTTTGCATATCGTCTGCCACTCTGGCCATAGCCTTGTCAAATCCCTCACCAATACCCAGTGCCATATTGCCGCCAATACCTTCAAAAACAGTGGACGGAGATCTGATTCCAAGAAAATTCTTTACTCCATCAACAATACCGGAAAAGAAACCGGAAACCTTATCCTTAATCCAACTACCAAGGCTTTTAATACCTTCCCAGATGCCTTTTACAATGTTCTTACCAATCTCAACCACGGAAACAACCGCCTTGCCCAAACCTTCTATAATAGCCGCAACAATCTGAGGTAAAGACTTTACTAGTTCTGGAATGGCTTTCACTAGCCCGGCAGCAAGCTGTACGATAAGCGTAATTCCCAATTCTATGATCTTCGGCATATTGTTCGTCACAAAGTCAATGATTGTTGTAATTATCCTCGGCAGTGCTTCAATTAGTTCTGGCAATGCATTTAAAAGTCCCTGCGCCAGTCCTTGAATCAATGTAAAAGCAGCTTCAAGGATTTTGTCCATATTATCCAGCAGCCCTTGCACAATGGTGATCACTGCTTGAACTGCTGCTGGAATTAGCTCAGGTAATGCTTCTCCAAGCCCCATTACCAACGCTGTGATTAGCTGCACCGCTGCATCAATGAGTAAAGGCAGGTTATCAATGAGTGTACCTGCAATGGTCATGACTGCATCTACTGCCGCCGGGATCAGCTCCGGCAGCAGGCTCAAGAGAGTTTGAAGCACCTGAGAGAACAATTCAGTTACAGTTTGCAACAGCACGGGAAGCAGATCTTTGACTGCTGAGATAATTGCACCGGTTGCCTCCGGCAGAGCAGCCACTATATTTTCCAAAACCGGTACAATATTTTTAACTACAGCCTGAAAGGCATCCACAAGATTTTGTGTTAGGTTCGTCATATCAGCGTTCGCATTGCCAAGTCCTGCTATAAATGAACTTAGAGAGGCTTGTAAAAGACCAATGGAACCGCTGATGGTCTGGGTAGACTCTCTTGCGAAGTTGCCAGCATACTGTTCGGTTTTTTCAAAAAACATCTGCATGGCGATCTCGGCCTTTTCGGCATTGGTTGCGCTATTCCAGGCAAAATCCAGCCCTTTTGCAAGAGCATAAGCTTCGATGGTAGTGGCGTTCATGGCGACGCCCAGATTATCCATCATGGTGAAGTTACCCTTGGCTGCGCCAGCGATGGATTCCATGGCAGTCTGCATGTCAATGCCCATAACCGAAGCCATATCTGCCGCCCGTTGCATGGCCTTCTCAGTAAGCTCCAGACTTTTTTGCTGATCGACACCAGCACCCTGAAACAGTGCGCCCATTTTGTTGGCGGTGGCAAGGTACTCGGATTGGGACAAGCCCAGATTCTTGTAGGCTTCTTCTCCCGTTTTTTGGATACGTGCAGCATATTCTCCAAACACAGCTTCAGAACCGCCAAGGTTCTGCTCAAGCTCACCAAACTGCTCCACGACCTCTTTTCCCAGCTTGATGGCAGCCGCGCCCGCTGCGGCCGCTGCAGCACCCATAGCCGCGCCAACACCTTTAAGAACGCTGCCCAGCTTCTCAAATTTCGAGCTGGATTTTTCGGCATTGTCTCCACTTTCCTTCAATTCGTCCCCAAGTTCATCTGCACTTTCAGCAGACTGTTCGAGTTCGCGCTCCATTTTGTTCAGCTCGGCTTTGGCGTTGTTGAGCTGTATCTGCCAGGACTGCGTCCGCTTGTCGGTTTCTCCGAAAGATGAGGCGGCATTGGCAAGGGCTTTCTCCAAAGTAGCTATTTTTTCTTTCTGCAATTCGATCTCTTTGTTAAGCACCTTGTTTCTTGCAGTAACAGCTTCAACTGACTTATCCTGCTTGTCGAACTGAGATGCGACCAGGTTCATTTCGCTACCCAGTACCTTAAAACTTTGGTTGATCTCACGAATGGCGTTTTTAAATTCCTTTTCGCCTTCAATCCCGATCTTCAGGCCAAAATTGTCTGCCACATAACCGCCTCCTTTCCTGCAAAATTTTTAAATTCCGTAAGGTATCACATCATCAATGGTAAGCATACGCTTTGGTTTCGCCAGCCCTAAAAACTGCTTATGGCACTCCCATAAATCAAGCAGGTACCCAATAGGCATTAGCCATACTTCATCCTCTGAACGGTTGAGCTGGACAGTGCCGTAATATAGAAGCCGAGTGAACAATTCCTCATCGCTCACTCGGCCGGTGTGTTTTTTAAGTCATCCTCACTTTCAACGTTTCTTTTGGTACCCTTGAACATTGCTTCCATGATAGCGTCTTTATATGCTGCCAGTTCCAAGGGAGATGTGAGAAGTTCCACTGTCTCTTCAGTCAGGAGTTCACGCTTATCCTGATTTTTGAGGTTGTGTATCAAAATGCTCTGGTTAGCCAGCAGTGTAATCAGCCATACCACTTCGTCAAGAGCCATCTCGAAGTTCTCGGTTTTCATCAGTTTCGTGCCGAGGTTTTCAAGACCGCCGTACCTTTTTGCAATCTCCTTTGTCGCTTTAGTGGTTAGAATAAGCTGATATTCTTCATCGCCTATTTTGATAATTGCGCTTCTGTCATTATCCTGCATTATTCGCTGCCTCCTCCCACAGCAAATACCGGCTCATAAACTTCCGTATACCAGCCGGTAATAGTTTCAGGCGATACACCGGGATCGTCTTCGCTGACCTCCGCCTTCCAAGGGTGCTTTCCCTGGCCATCTGGTTTGTTACGTCTCATGACTGTCCCTTCAATGGTGGGTGTCGAAAAGGTAATGCTGTCGCCCTTCGTCTGCAGATTTGTCGCCGGAATGCCGAATTTTACCCTATAAAGCCAAAAATACCTGTACTTGCCGTTAGCTTTCTTGGCTCTAAAGCCGATTGCCACAGGTGCGCCTCCATCCTCACTGGCAGAAATCAGCACCTTATTGTCATCAAGAGTGGCTCCCGTCAAAACCTCAGCAGCGTCTACTCCGATATCTGCAACACCAAGAGTCAGGGTGCCGCTTTGAAATTCCTTGACCACTTCTGCCGCCCCGTCATCGGCATAAAGTGTCGCCTCTGCCAGCTCCACAGAAAGCTCTGCCGTAATAGCCTTAGCCAGCGGAACAGGCGTGGCGTATGTCTCTTCTCCGTTTTCATTCTCAGTTATTTTGGCATAATATAACCTGTCCAGTCCGATTGTGGCCATGTTTTTCATTCCTCCTTTACTTCATACTCTTTTGCCACATCAATGGCATAGTGGTGATAGCCGGTATCGTCCTCATGGCCTATATACCGCCTGTCGGTAATGGTAAAGCCTGCTTGGAGCAATGTGTTCACTATTTCGTTTTTACGGGCAGTGTAGTTTCCCTTTATAAATAAAGACAACCTTACCTCCTGGGTTTCTACCTGAGGCCGGTTGTCTGCAAAAACTTCAAATGTATCTGTCATCGGAGTAATGACAAGGTACTCATCTGGCGGTACACCGCTAAATACCCCGGTTTCAATGGGGATACCCAAACCATCCAATAACGAGTTTAATTCTGACAATATGCTCATATACGACCCAGCTCCTGTTCCAGTCTTGACTTCATTACTTCGATGCAGGACTTCCTTGTAGCTGATTTTGCCGGTTTCAAAAAGGGCCTTGGAGGCTGCCCGGACTTACCATACTCAATAATATTAGCAATCTTCGCATTGCTTTCCCCATCCTTCCTTGGTTCAGTAAAGCCGATTTTTATGTTGTGGTTTCCATCCCTGTCCTGTTTGGCAGGAGAGAGTCCCAAAGCATTTACCAATTCACCGGTTGCTCTGGACGGATATTTAGTGCCGCTCCCGATAACTGACTGAAGATTGGACTTCACTTTTGAAAGAACCACTTCCCCGCCTGCTTCCAGCACCTTAGGTATGATTTCGTCTGTTCTTTCTCCAAGTCTGGATAACTTGAGCAAGAACTCTTCCGGCATTTTAACTTCCACCTTAGCCACGTTGCAGCTCCCCCTTTTATGCTTTGCTTGATTTCACTTTTTCCGCAAGCACCTCAATATACATTCCGCGTCCCTTCACATCCTCTACACTGATAATGTTGTACCTGCCATCGCTGCAAACGAGTACAAGATCTGTGGTAACTTCCAGGTTAGGTATCTTACGGAAGCGGAACAGGGCAGACGCCTGCGAAAACGCCGCCCTGTTTGCCCATTTTTCACTGCCATGCCTATCTTCCTTGTATGCCCTTACCGAAGCAAGAATGACATCATCTTTTTCAGTAAAACCCTCACTATCCTTAACCGGCTTGACTGAGATAATGTCCACGAAAGTTTTCATTTTCCCAAAGCCCATATTTACACCTTCCAATCCCGGTCGAGCCGCAGCAATAGATTAACTGTATTCCATACCTGCTGTCCTGCCTGCACACTATCCCCAAAAAAGCCAGCCGTCGAGCCATCCCTGCTTTCATAAAAATGGCTCGACAGCATAATGACAGCCTGCTCAGTAGTAGGCGGCATGGGGTTTTCGGCATAATATCCTTCCGGCTTTTTCTGGTAACTTTCCGCATAGGCCACTGCGGCTTTGATATACTCTTGTAAAAGTGCGTCATCTTCGCTGTGCTGCAATATGAGGTTTGCTTTAACCTTCTCCAAAAGTTCCATGCCGCGGCACCTCCGTTTTCATTAAGCTGATTTCTGCTGCAGTATCTTGACTGCTTCAGACAGTACCAGCTTGCCATCTACACGTTGGGTTGCCATGAATCCAACTTGTCCGGTAGCAGCATACAACTCATTAAGCCGCTTAAAAACCCTGCCCTGACGGTCTGCCACCCAGTAATAAGAAAAATCGCCGAATACAATCGTTTTTGCTCCGGCGGCAATGGCTGGCATGAATGCAGAAGTTTTAACTGGACGATTGAGGATAGTATCCGGTGTTCCAGCAGTTACAGAAGGCTGCCAGAGATACTGACCGTTGTTGTCTTTGAGCTTCCTTATAGCTTTAATTGTCGAATCATTCATAATGAATACAGCGTTCCTGCGGTACGGAGACTTTAGGCTGTAGAACAAGTCCATGATCTCGTCAAGGGTAATGGCTGTTGCACTCGCCGCGGTTACTCCTATCTCGCCACCGCCGTTATCCGCCAAGATACCGGTTGGCTTGCCAGATCCGTCGCCGATAAAAAATGCTTCCTCCTCTTTTGCTCCGATTCGGCGGGCGAATTCTTTGGCTATATACTGTTCAAGGTTAAATACACTGTCGTTTAACAATTCCTCTGACACCTTGATCATAGTAGCCAGCTTATATGCGCCGATGGATACCTGTGCAAAGGAGTCATCGCTTTCGGGAATCTGGCCTTCCTCATCCACCCAGGATGCAGTACCCTTGCTTGCCACCACAGGAATTTTCTTGTCACCGCTGGACGTGGTAATAACATTGGCAATCTGCCTAAAGATATTCTCCTCCTCCAGTGCTTCCACAAGAGTACGCTCAAAGTCGTCGGGAACAAGATATCCACCTTCGGTGTCCTCTCCAATCTGCAGCGCGTTGTGTACGTCATATTTGCGCCTGCCGCGCATCATGTTCCAGAAAGACTGCCTGTACTCATCGCTGGCAAGTCCGATTTTTTCACTGTTGCCAGATATGGAAGTGGGTTTGTCTGTAATAGGAATATTCAACGGTTTTGACAATTCCAAATCTATGGCAGCCTGACGTTCGAGACGTTCTATTTCTTTGCCCAGCGCAATAACGTCGGCTTCCATTTTTTCATAAGTCGCGGTGTCCTCCGGTGAAAGCAGTCCGTCGTTCCCGCGTTTGCTGTCGAGGAAAGCTTTAGCAGCTTCCCATACTTTAGCGCGTTTTTCACGCAGTTCCAGTATTTTGCTCATAATCAAATCCTCCTTAAGGTTTTAATAAAAAAAGCCGCTTTTCAAGCGACTCAATTGGTGTTCCTTTTGGTTTCTCTTTTGGTTTAAGCTTTTGCAGGATGGAATTTGTTACTGCCTGCCTGCTGAAGATCATTCCTCCTGATACTTCAAATTCGGATGGGAATGATTCATCCTCCATAAACAAGATTCCATCAGCAAAGCCAAGTTCCACCGCTTTTCTTGCGTTAAACCAGCTTTCTGCATCCATTAGGTGCGATATTTTTGCCCGGGAGAGTCCGGTTTTCAGTTCATAAGCGTTGATTATGGATTCCTTTATTTCTTCCAGCATTGCGATAGCTTTCTCCATTTCTTCTGTATCACCGATGGCTATCGTCATAGGGTTGTGAATCATCATCATGCTGACTGGTGACATAAAGACGTCACCTCCGGCCATGGCTATAACCGAAGCGGCGCTGGCTGCAATACCGTCAATCTTTACCGTCACTTTGCCTTTGTAATCCATAAGCATGTTGTAAATTTGATTAGCTGCAAATATATCTCCGCCAGGGCTGTTGATCCAGATCGTTATATCACCCTCTCCGGACAACAGCTCTGATTTGAACTGCTTGGGAGTTACTTCGTCTCCCAGCCAGCTTTCTTCAGCTATTGGGCCGTCAATATATAATGTCCGGCTGCCATCATCGTTTTGTATCCAGTTCCAGAAGCGGCGAACCGGTTTTGGTTTTTGTGATTTGTTCAACTTTTGATCCCTCCGTTTCAGCATTGTTTTGGCCTGCAAATGCACCTGCATCGGCAAGCCTGGTCATGTTACCGTTAACAAGATACAGATCTCCGCCCAACTCCGCCGGAATCCGGTTCATGTCCTCAAGCTCGCGGATATCGTTAGCAGACATCCAGCCGTTCTGTCGAGCTACAGCATAACCATTCATGCGGCTTGCATAATCACCGCGCAGAAGGCCATCTACATTGAATTTGACAAAGTATGCCCGCTTCTCTGATGGTAAAAGCAGCGCTTTTTGGAGAGCCTGTTCCCAACGCACCACCCACGGGTCAAGCGTGTATTTAACAAATTCCAGAGATTGCTGTTCGATGTTTGAAAAGCTTGACTTTTCAAGATCTCCAACCATATGGGGAGGTACTCGGAATATCCGAGCAATTTCATTTATCTGAAACTTTCTTGTCTCTAAAAACTGTGCCTGTTCGGGTGGAATGCCGATTGGTTGAAACTTCATTCCCTCTTCCAGAACTGCAATGCGATGAGCATTGGCACTTCCTTGATAAACAGCGTTCCAGCTTTCCCGCACCTTTGCCGGATCCTTTAGTACACCGGGATGTTCCAGAACGCCACCCGGATTTGCTCCGTTGGCAAAAAAGGATGCACCATACTCCTCACAGGCAATAGCCATGCCTATGGCGTTCTTGGCCATAGCAATAGGGGAGTATCCGATCAGTCCGTCAAAACCGAGTCCCGGGATGTGAAGAACCTCATCACTTCGTAGGTATATAAGGCCTGCTTTTGGATTAACCCTACTCTCATCGCTGTCGCGCCGATAACTGTAAAACAGTTCTCCGTTTGGAGCCCTGTCTACCGTCATTTTGTTTGGCAAAAGTGGATAAAGCGCCAGCACTCGTCCAGAACCGTCCCTAATAATTTGAGCGTAAGCATTTCCCCATAAAAGAAGATGACTCATCAGTGTTTCCCGGAACACGAATGAAGTCATCTCAGGGTTTGGTTCGTCATGGAGCAGGTAATATAGCGGGTGAGTCAACGCTTTTTCTTTTCCACCGTCTTCCTTGTATCGGTATACATGAAGCGGAAGCCCGGCAATTGCTTCTGCAAGTATCCTTACACAGGCATACACCGCCGTTGTCTGCATGGCCGTCCGCTCATTGACAGCCTTTCCGCTGGATGTGCCGCCGAAGAAAAAGCTATATGCATTACCGAACAGGCTGTTTTTCGGCTTATCCCTTGCTTTGAACAAACGGGAAAATACACTCATATAATCAACAGCCCCCTTTCATCATAAATTGATCCGTTGCGTTCATCCCCGTCATGCCTTAACGCGCGGTCAAGCGCCATAATTAACGCTACCGCACCATCTATTCTCTCGGTGGATTTTTCTTTATCCGGCTTAATGTTTCCGGCGGGATCGGTTTTGACATAGATATTGTCCATCATCCACCGCAGTACTGGATTACCACCATGGGCGATGCGTTCTTCCAATGTCAGCTTCATCAACTCTTTTGTAGGCGGCGACATATCCTTGAAACCCTGACCGAATGGAACAACCGTAAACCCCAAAGCCTCGAGGTTTTGCGTCATCTGAATTGCGCCCCAGCGGTCAAAGGCTATTTCCTTAATGTTATATTTCATTCCGAGTTCCTCAATAAAGGTTTCGATAAAGCCATAATGCACGACGTTACCCTCAGTGGTATATAAAAAGCCTTGCCTCTTCCAGACATCATAAGGCACATGATCTCTCCGCACACGCTGATCAATATTCTCCTCCGGTATCCAGAAAAAAGGTAGAATCTGATATTTATCAGATTCATCAAGCGGTGGAAACACCAGCACAAAGGCGGTAATATCGGTAGTAGATGACAGGTCAAGTCCTCCGTAACAGGTTCTGCCGCGCAATTTTTCTGCATCAACAGGAAACGCACACTTATCCCATTTATCCATTGGCATCCAGCGCACCGATTGCTTCACCCACTGATTTAAGCGGAGCTGACGGAATAAATTTTCCTCTGCAGGATTTTGCTTGGCATTTTCACAAGCCACCCTCAATTTTTCGATGTCGACTGTAATGCCCAGTGACGGGTTAACCTTTCTCCATACCTTTTCACTTGTCCAGTCATCGGTATCGGCTGCGCTGTAGATAACAGGGTAGAAAGTCGGATCTATCTTACGCCCTTGAAGAATATCCTCAGCCTTTTGATGTACTTCCCAGCAGATGGAATTGCGGTCTGTGCCAGCAGTTGTGATCAGGAAAAACAGCGGTTGTTTTCTTGCATCGCCAGATCCGTGAAGCATTACATCATAAAGATCCCTGTTTGGCTGAGCATGAAGTTCGTCAAATACCACACCATGGACGTTTAGGCCATGTTTTGTATATGCCTCCGCTGAAAGCACCTGATAAAAACTACCTAACGGTTTATATACCAGCCGCTTCTGTGACAGCATTGGTTTAATTCGAGATTTTAATGCCGGACACTGTTCCACCATATCTACTGCAACATCGAAAACAATGGATGCCTGCTGACGATCAGACGCACATCCATAAACCTCGCCACCATGCTCGAAATCACCACAGGTAAGATATAAAGCAATTGCCGCTGCAAGTTCGCTCTTACCCTGCTTTTTTGGAATTTCTATATAGGCAGTGTTAAACTGCCTGTATCCATTAGGTTTCAAGATTCCGAATATGTCCCGGACAATCTGTTCCTGCCAGTCAATTAATTCAAAAGGCATTCCATACCATTCACCCTTGGTATGCTTCAGGCAGTTTATAAAAGTAACAGCGGCATCCGCCGCTTCCTTGTCGTATCGGGAACCTTCCGCCATAAACTTCGTTGGCTTATAACGCTTTAACTTCCGCAGCTTTGCCGCCTCCTTTCCTAAAGTTGAGCAAGAAAAAAGGAACCTCATGGACGAAGTTCCTCTCATTAGTGGATTTCTATGAAATCTGTTACGCTATTATCGTTATCGTTTGCCTGTCAGGATAAACTCAGCATATTCTTTCTTGTGTTCATTAAGAAATACCACCAATTCATAAAAACCCTTTTTGTATGCCTCCTCCTGCACTCTTGGCAAATCAAACATATTGCAGACACCGCTGTCCCGTATGGCAATAATCTGCCGGTAAATCTTATCAGTAATCAGATTTTCGTTCTCCATGGCCTACACCTCAGACTTCTCTGCCTGTGATACTGAATCGCGTACGGCTTTATTGAGAACCGAAATATCAAAGCCCGCGTCTATATATCCCTGGCGAATCACCTCGTAATAGTAACGACCCGGTGCCCCCAGCGGTCTGCCTTCATTCATGATATATACCATCGCGGACACCCACTGTCCTTTGAAACGCACTCTAACCGTTTCTTTCCGGTATAGATGCGGATAACCTTCATATCGGTCCAGCGCTTCCTCGTCATAAGGCGTGATTCTCCAAAGCAGTACCGGTACGCTTTCACCTTTTTGCTTTTCTATCGTCGCTACTGCGCCGCCGTTCCCGCCTCGGAACAACAGCCGGTAGCCTGTGAGTTTTGCACTCCCCAACACCTTCGCCGTTGGACAGCGGTATGCCATTTGCTTCAAGTTCAGGTTGCTTCCATATGCTAAATATATGGTTCCTTTTTCTTTGCTCATCGTATCATCCTCCTTGTGTGTACCGCAGGCTAGGGGCGGCTCTCCGCCCCCAGCACCCGGTTATCTATGCTGCCCGAAACCGCCATGCCGCGTTGCCGTCGAGGTGTTTGCAAAGGTGCTCCCGGCAGTTTTTGAACTCGTCACCGATAAGCCCTATGCGGTTGAGGTATGTCCGCATGGCAAATTTCTCATTTTCAACCTGCGGCTTCTTGCTGGAAGCGCATTTTTGGGTCAGGGCCTGATGATTTAGCGCTAGGGCAAGCACTACGTAGCTTCTTATTTTCCCCGCATGAAGTTCGCTGTTGAAACCGCGAAGTTCAATCGTCCCGTTGCCGTTGAAAAAACTGTGCAGGTTCAGAAAATGGTACCTGCTGTTGTGGTAATGGGTACTCCGGCTTTCGCTGTAACCCTCGTACCAGATGCTCTCAATTGCCGCCATGGTTTTGGGCTTACGCCGGTTCATCTTTTCAACCAGTGCCGCATCCATCTTCTTGCAAAACCGTATCCTGTCCGGCTCAATCTGCAATGCCTTATAGAAAAGATCATTCTTGCTGGCGATTATATTGATAAAATTGCGGATGCTGCGCGGCGTGTGGTTTGCCCCGTCTATATGGATATGGATTCCGCAGCTTGTGTTTGCAAAACCTCCCGCCTTGCGGAGCCTCCTTATCAATTCTTGCAGGGTTTCAATATCCTCGCGGTATGTCAGTATCGGGCTTACCAGCTCAACACTGTATTCCCGTCCTGCTGCTTCAATCCGACCGCGCTCCTTTTTCTGAGTCCGGATGCTCCCGTCACTCATGAATTTCCATACCCGTCCGTCCGGCGCAATAACCTTTTGGGTGTCGTAGTAATCTCCGCTGGATTCAATCCTCCCGCCAAGAAAAGCTGCTGCAGTTTTGGCCGCCTGCTTCCTTGTAATCCCTGTTAATTCTACCTCGATTCCAAATCTCGTTGTAAGCATTGCGCTTTCTCCTCGCTTTCTCTGTGTTTTCTGCCCTTTGGCAGTGTACATTAGGCCATTGAAAACACAGGATAGCAAGGCAATTCTGCATGAGTTTCCGCTAGATTTTGGACGATTTTTCGCATCTTAATTTGTGTACATTTACAGCTTCCTGATCATATCCACACCATAAGCTGCGCCCAAGGAAGAACCGCTGTCCCAGTTGATATGTATGGTTCCGATATCATCCACAAAAGAAACTGTACCTTGATCTCCCGGTTTCAGCTTAGAGTACGGATCATCCATGCAGATAAGCTCGACGCGTGTTCCCGGCGGATACTGCTCTTTAAGGCGGAGGACAGTTTCTTTTGAAGGATAATCTCTTACACTCATTGCTCGTCCTCCTTTCCAGGATAATATGCGGCGTACTTTGGATAATCCCTACCGTCCGGCATTACCAGCACTCCGTCAGACTGTCCCCGCCGCTTAACCAGCAAGCAAAGCCACACTCCATCCTCGTCAATGCGGCAAAGCCCTTTGTTTTCCTCAATAAATGTGCGGTCAACGTATAGGTCGGCAATGAAGTTGTCATAGTCAATCTTTGAAAGTTCGACAGTTTTCACAACTGCAAATCGTTTCCTCATCTCATACCGATGCGGCACCTTTAGATCCTCAATCCTAAACGGATGCTTGACAAAGAAGGCGGTGCTATGAAAATCGTTCATTTTCGTCCACCGCCTTTGCTCTGCCTTTCCGGTACGCCCCGTTGCCGGACAGCCTTGAAAGCAGCACCTTGCGTTCGGTTTTGAAATCATCTCCTATAAATCCTAACCGAAGCAGGAAACAGCGAAAAGCGTATTTTTCATTATCTGCCGGTTTTTCGGTGCGCAGCACACGCTTCTGAGCTTTTGCCTGTTCTGCCATCTGCTTTACAAGCGTGATATACGTCTGCACCTCGTCGGCATTTAGGTTCGCGTTCCAGAAAGGGAAGGCAATCTCGTCATTTTCAGCTAATACTTCAAGTTCCCGGTCAAGCGACAGTGCTTTCTTAATTAACGTCTCTTTGCTGGCCAGCATATTTCTAAGGTTTTCAAGGCTTGTCTCGCCAAAGCCCTCCAAAGAAAGAGTAATTGTCATGGTTCCCTCTGCAGATAAACCCGCCATATTCAGCGCGTCAATAACGGGACGGATGCTTTTGATTTCATCAAGACGGATTTCCGGCGAGTGAACCACACTGTCCCTGTCAACCGTCCAGCTACCAGCAGTGCTCCCGTCGTTTACCTCATACGCAAAACCCGGCGCTCCGGTATAGCGCACCTGGCCTTCAAGGGCTTCAGCAATGACTAAAGCAATGGCTTTCCTATCCTGACCGACAACCTTCTGTGAAAAACGAAAGCTGTTATTGCTCATGCCGTTCACCTCCCCTCAAATAAGCTAAACCATTTCTGATTCCCATAAAAAATCCCACCTTTCCTTTTTGGTGGGGTACATTAACGCTCTGTTTTGAGGGGAAAGCAAGGACATTTTTAAGTAATCTGTGTTTCCGCGTAAGGAATTTTTTCGCCACCTGACAGCAGGAATACTGAATCTGTTCCAAATTGTGAAACATAGCGCTTTACAATCACATCGCAGTATTTCGGGTCGAGCTCCATCATAAAACAAACCCGCCCGGTCTGCTGCGCTGCAATCATTGTCGTACCGGATCCGCCGAACAGGTCAAGGGCCAAATCTCCGGTATGGGAACTGTTGAGCATGGCCTTTGCCACAAGTGAAACCGGCTTCATGGTCGGGTGCTCCTCCGAAACTTTGGGGCGGGGTATCTCCCAAACATCCGACTGTTTGCGGTCTTTAAGCGGGCAAAGGCGCGTCCCCTCAAGCCAGCCGTACCAGATCGGCTCGTACTGGGTATGATAGTCCTTTCTGGATAGCACCAGGCTGTCCTTTTTCCATATAATTGTGCTTGACCAGTGATACCCTGCCTCCCGCATGACGTTCATCAAACTGCCCCATTCCTGGGCACTCATTACCACATAGGTCATGCATCCGGCTTCAGAAATCTCCCGCATACAGTTAAAAGCACGCAATAAAAAAGCGCCGAATTCCTCGGTGCTCATCTTGTCATTTAAAATTTGCCTCGGTTTCCAGCTCGGATGCCTGGTATCCGAACCGTAATCCACGTTCCAGGGCGGATCGGTGAAAACAAACCTCGCTTTTTTGCCAGCCATCAGCTTTTGCACATCCGAAAGCAAGGTACTGTCACCGCACATCAGACGGTGGCTGCCAAGTACCCATATATCGCCCCTTTTGGTAACCGGAGTTTTAATCTCTGCTGCTGCCTTTTCAGCATCGAAATTATCCTCTTTGACATTGGCAGCAGTTTTATCGCGGAACAACTCGTCGATTTCTGCAGCATCAAACCCGGTAAGAGAAACGTCAAAGCCATCTTCATTTAAGTCCATAAGCAGATCGGTCAAAAGCGGAATATCAAACTCGCCGCTGATTTTATTCAGAGCAACATTGAGCGCCTTTTCCCGCTGCTCATCCAAATCAACCACAACGCAGTCGATCTCCTTATATCCCAAGGCTGTCAGTACCTTATACCGCTGGTGCCCACCGACAATATTCCCGGTTCGTTTGTTCCATATGACCGGCTCTACATATCCAAACTCTTCAATAGACCGGCGTAGTTTTTCATATTCAGGATCACCCGGCTTTAAGTCCTTCCGCGGGTTATATTTCGAAGGTTTTAATTTTTCTGCTGGTATTTTCAGTATATCCATAAATCTTAACCCTCCAGTTTGACGGCTTTTTCGCCGGTGAAGTCCTCCCAGCGCTTAACAGCCAAATCACAGTAAACAGGGGATAACTCCATCGCATAGCATTTACGCTCAGTCTGTTCAGCCGCAATTATAGTGGTGCCGCTGCCGGAAAACGGTTCAAGCACAATACCGCCTTTGTCGCTGTGCATTTTGATGCATCGCCATGGAAGCTCCACAGGGAACATTGCCGGATGCTCCTTGTTTGCCCGTACAGTTGTCATCTCCCATATGCCAGCATAGCCCCACTTCTTGCGTTCTTCCTTTGTAAGCCGTTTTACAAATTTATAACTATGCCCTGCAAAAGCCGAAAGCCACACATACTCCTGATCGTTATATTCCTCTGCCTCGCCTTTATTGCTAAATGCTGAAATATACTCATACTGCTGAACCGGCTTGTTTGAAACAAGGTGATAGGGGCCTACGCCGAAGTTTTGTCCCTGCTTCTTCCAAATGCGTATCCAGATAGGTCGATAGCCATTGTCCAAAAACATATTCACGCTGTAAACGCTGGTAGGTTCAATAAACTGTGAACCGGTAGCATAGAGATCACCTAAGTTCCAGCAAACAATATCTGCATGCCTGCACAAATTTTTAATCACCGGGCGTACTGTTTCAAACCATGGCTCGATCCCGGCCTTCTCATATTCTTTGCCTACCCCGTAAGGCGGGGAAGTAACTGCCATCTGTGCGTGACTCCCATCCATTAACTTCTCAAAATCTTCATCGCTCGTAGAGTCACCACACATCAAACGGTGATTCCCAAGAAGCCAGATATCACCCCGCTTTGTTATCTGTTCGCGCTGCATGATTTCCTCATGCGCTTGGTCTATGTCAAAGCTGTCCTGCACTGCTTCTTTGGAATACCATCGGTTGAGCAGTTCGTCAATTTCAGAAGCGTCAAACCCTGTGAGCGAAACATCAAAGGCACCTGCGTCCAACTCAGCCATCAGTTCAGCCAGTTTATTCTCGTCCCACTCTCCCTGAATCTTATTAAGAGCAAGATTGAGCGCTTTTTCCCTCTGGGGGTCAAGATCTACAACGACGCAATCTATCTCTGTCTGTCCCAAGTCTAGCAAAACCTTTAAGCGTTGATGCCCGCCTACCACATTACCTGTTTTTTTGTTCCAGATAACAGGCTCCACATAGCCAAATTCCTCTATTGACCGTTTTAGCTTTTCATATTCCTTATCGCCAGGTTTTAAATTCTTGCGCGGGTTGTATGCTGCTGGATTAAGTTTTTCAACAGATATTTTTTGTATGTTCATCTTGCATTCTCCTGTTCAATATTTTCTTAAGACCCTTTTTTGCGCCCTCACAATCTCCGTTTATTACTTGTCCCCGCAGAGTCTTAAACTGCTGCTTCGTTAAATGGTCTTCATATTTTCTTAGTTCCCTAAGAAAGATTGAATTTGTTTTATGCATCAGCCACCCCTCCTGGCTGTCAGGAGTTTTTCCATCACATCATCGTGGGGAGTGGCCCCCTTGTATTCGGTAGCACAGTTTTCCCGCACGACTTGATAAATTTGATACCACAGGTTATTGGCCTGTTTCATAAAGCTTTGACTCATAGCCACATAAGGTGACGGGATGGCATTGCCAGTTGTCGGATGCTTAGCAAGAAAGCCAAATTCAGTGATACATTCCTCGCACTGGATCCACCGCGCCACACTCTGGGCATATTGCTCTATAAGCTGCGCAGGGATAAGGTGAACACACCTGCGTTCCTTAAGCCACTGCCATGTTTTTTCGTATATTTCCACCGCCAGTGTTGTTTTTCCGTTCTTCTGCTTTGCAGCAAGATAATCCCTCGGTGGCGGCATGCTCTCTCCTTCCAGTTCCGCAGCATCCGTAAACTCCATTACCATGAGCTTTCGTCTGCCGGGATTTCCTTCCAAAATCTTATCCGCCAGAGGCTTTTTCTTCTGTCCTGCACCGATACGTGCCCCGCCGCGGTTGGTACCGTCCTTTGCCATACAAATCACCTCGATTCATGTAAAAATAAACAGGGGATATACCCCGTTTGAAACTGCGATTTTTCGCGCGTGACCCCCCGCCCGTTGCACAAAACTGCTTCACCAGAGATTTTGACCCCCCTACCGTCTTGCCCATCGCTCCCCTTCGCGGGCAGTGATCGATGAGTGACATTGTTTGCACAGGCTCATAAGGTTGCTGTCTGCATTGGTTCCGCCTTTGGATAAAGGGATAATATGATGTACCTCTTCGGCTGGTGTAAGCCTTCCGTACTTTTGGCACTCCTCGCAAAGCGGATGCTCTGAGATATATCTGTCCCTGATGCGTTTCCAGCTCCTGCCGTAGCGTTTTCTTGTTTGGGGATCTCGTTCGTATTTGTTGTAATAAGCATCCTCTTGCCTTTGATGCATGTCGCAGTACCTTCCGTCCGTCAGTTCAGGACAGCCGGGAAAGGAGCAAGGCCTTTTTGGTTTTCTTGGCATCTGGCCA
>NZ_JAFBEP010000034.1 GCF_016908775.1 Defluviitalea raffinosedens
GATGATTTCATTATTCTCATCTTCAAGCACATCAACCAGATGACAGCCATAAGCTATCGCCGTTCGATATGATGGAACATTCGTATACTTCATATAGGAATAAACGATATTAAAAGGCGTATTCATAAACGTCCAGTCTCTTACTGCTCTTGCAGCCTCACTGGCATATCCTCGCCTCTGACAATCTTTTCGAATATGATATCCTATTTCTGGCTTTATCTGCCCATTAATGATTTGCATTGTAAGACCACAATCCCCAATCACTTCACCAGTCTCTTTCAAAATCACAGCCCACAAGCCAAAGCCAAAAATATTGTATCTTTCTATATTTTTTCTTATCCATTCTCTGACTCTATCCTCGTCAAAGGTATATGGATAGTGCGTCATAATATCCGAATCTGCAAAAACAACATATAAAGCATCAAAATCATCTTCAGTCATTTCCCGTAAAATTAATCTGTCTGTTTCTATAACCATGCACTAAACTCCTTTTCACCGTCCAAAATTCCTTCCAACTTCAATACAGTCTTTTTTCACTTTTTTATTAACAAATTCAAATAGAAGATATAAGATTCTATCATATTATTTATTTACAATTTGCTGATTATTTCACTGTAGAATCTTACTGCTCCCTGAATCTCATCTTCAGTAGGATTCTCCTTATTAATTCCTCCAATAAGCTTAAGTGGTCCATATGTGTCATAACCCTTACAACAGTAAGTGCCAAGAACATTACATTTTTTCAAAGAAAGAATGTTCTTTATGCTTTTTGCAAAATCCTGCCCTGGCTTTCCGCAGGTGTACATAAGAAATACATTTTTACCTTCTGTCATTTTCTCTTTGCTTACTTGTTCGATTTCTTTATAAAATTTGCTATAAGCAATACCAGACGCAATTCCAATAAGATCATATTCTTCCAGTTTAATATCATCTTCCTTTACATTAAGAAGTACGACATCATATTCTTTTTTAATCGCATCACAAAGTTTTTTTGTATTTCCGTGGTGCCAGGATTCATATAATATTGCTGTTTTCATTTTCATTCTCCTTCATTTTCATATTCTTTATCAAGCTCTATTTCGAAAGAATACAGAAAGTCTTTCATTTCATTGATGGCGTCTTCGCTCATATTATCAAGCAACTTTCTCCAGACTTTTCCTACCCGCTTATGATATTCCAAGTGTCCTCTAAAAGCAGTCTCTCCTTTTTTAGTTAGATATAAGGAAATCTCAGCGCCGGATGATAGTGATTCCTTTCGTTGGATATATCCTTTTTCAACCAACTTGCTGACCATTTGCGATGCAGCACCTTTAGTAACACCCTGCATTTCAGAGAGAGACTTAAGGTTAATTCCAGGATTTTCTCCTATATACTCAATTGTATGGATTTCTTTTCGTGTCAGAAGAGACTCTGTACCATAACTTCTTAATATATCTTCATTTCTGATATATTTATGGATAATACGATCCATAGTCTGCGCAATCTCAATATAATACTCACTCATTATTTACCTCCGCAATTTGTTTAGTATCTAAACTGTTTAGTACATAAATCGTATCAGCTTTTTTTATCAATGAGAAATTTTAACATTTAAATGAAGATGCGGGTCAGACTAGTAAAAAACTTGCCTGCAGGAAAGCATTCAGTTCATTTTTTGTTGCAGTATATATTAACAAAAAACCACCGTTTATTTACCGGTGGCTTGCATTATAATCATTTATTTAGATTTATTCAAGGAGATTTTTCAAATGGCGGATTTGCCTTAAAGTTTCGCGGTATTCTACCTCTAATAATTCTGGGTCATCCTTTTTGGAAGGCATAGAAATTTTGCTTATTAGCTCCGTCAAACGCGTTTCTAATCGTAAAATTTCTTCCTCAATCTGCTCTTTTTTTCTGTCTCTAACTTCAGTCCTGCTGGCCATATACTCTTCATAGCTACCCTTAAAGGTTTTAAGCTTGTGGTCTTCGATAATCATGAGCTGACTGGCTACTGAATTTATAAAACGCCGATCATGAGAGACAAAGAGCAGGGTGTGCTGATACTCTCGCAGAACTTCTTCCACCACTTCCAGAGAATTTAGATCCAAATAGTTTGTAGGTTCGTCAAGGATCAATAGGTTAAAATCACTACATATAATTTTTGCAAAGGAAGCTTTAACTCGTTCTCCTCCACTTAAAATCCCAACCTTTTTATACACGCTGTCTCCTTTGAAAAGAAGGCGGGCCAATAATATTCTGGCAAAACTCTCCTCGTAAACGCTTTCTGACATAACATTGTCAAGAATACTCTTATTCTCCTCTAAGATACTTAGCTCCTGACTGAAATAACCAATCCTTACGTTAGGAGCAATCTTTATTGGGGACTCTTGATTTAGAATCATTTTTAGCAAAGTGGTTTTTCCACACCCATTGGGACCTATTAAAGCTACCTTAGCTCCATTTTCCAGATAAAACTGAGCATCTTTAAAGATAACTTTTTCACCAAAGCTCTTGTTGAGCCCTTTTCCTTCGATGATAACTTTGCTATATATTTTCTGAACATCCCCAATGTCTAACTTAATTTTTCCGATTTTTTTAGGTTTCTCCTTAACTTCCAGATGCTGAATTCTTGCTTCCATATTCTTAATAGCGCGGTCCAAATTAGCTTTTGCTTTTTGATTGCCCATCTTGTGGAGTCTGGCCTCAGAGTTACCCATTCTTCTGGGAGTCTTTCGCATTGATTTTACTTTTTCCCGAGTAGATATTATGACCCTTTCTAACCTCTTCTTTTCCTTAACATATTCCTCATATTCAAATTGAGCTCGCTCTCGCTCTTTCGTCTTTTGCTTAATATATTCACTATAGTTGCCGGAATAGCTTTTGATTTTCCCATCTTCTATTTCGATTATTTTGCTGCAAAGGCTATCCAGCAAATCTCGATCGTGAGAAATCAAGACTAAGGCTCCGGAAAATTCGGCTAAGGAGTCTTCAACTAATTGAATCCCTTCAATATCCATGTTACTAGTGGGTTCATCAGCAAAAATAATAGCATTATTTTTACTTAGGCTGGTCGCGAGCTTAAAGCGGGTTTTTTCTCCTCCACTCATACTCTCCCGATAGATTGGGGGAACTTTAAATTTTGAAGCCATTTCTTGCTGAATCGTTTCTTCTTCAGGGGGCTCCAGTTGGGAGATACATGAACATTTCCCATAGAGTTTTACCCATCCTTCATCAGGTTCTATTCTTTGGCTTAAAAGATTCAATAAAGTTGTTTTTCCTGCCCCATTTACTCCCACAATACCAATGCGATCTTGATCATATATACGTAGATTTTCAATATCTAAAATAAGACGGTCTCCATATGATTTTTTTAGATTTCTGCATTCTACTAACAACATAAAAAAACCCCTCCTAAATTACCGGAGAGGATAGTATCCTTGCAGATCTTAACCATACCAAAAGAACTATATCATCTATTGCCCATGGCCTTAGGCCGAGAAATATAGTACTCTCTCAGGCAACAAAATCTACAGCAAAGTATAGTTATCAAAAGCTATCTACAGAAGTCAATACTATCCACTCACAGGTAAAAATACATGCTTACTAAGCCGTTTCCCAACGGCTTACCCAAATTATATTTTCCTAGTTAAGTGAATTAATTGAACATCTTCTGCAGATACCTTACCTTTCTTAAATTTTTCCTTAGGCTCTTATTAGGCTTTTTATTAACCTGTAACCTACTGATTACAATTATAATAGGTAATCAACTTTTATGTCAAGTTTCCATGTGAAACACGGAAACACAGGGACGATCCCCTGTTTCATTCTCTAGTTTTTTATTAATTATAATAATATATCTCTTTTTTTAACAAGGATTATTAAGTGACAGTTTCCATTTTTTATTTAAGCTGTTATTTGAATTATGGAAAAAAGCAAAAACCCCTGCTTCCTATCATAATTTATGTTTTATTTTATGGTAAACGCTTTTCATATTTTAAGGCTTACAGTAATTTTTTTATATTTGATTATTTATCAGATATAGTCATATTAATCTTTTCTAAAATAAGCCTCCATACTTAACATAATCTTTGCCTTATTGATAAAGCAGTTGCTCTGTTTATCTTTTCTAACAGCTAAAACTCTATAATCTATATAAATAAATTTTTTCTCAGCGAGGACAGTTTATTAATCCATTTTCATTTTGTCATGAAGTTTTTCATTGGCAATGCTCATTGAACTGCGGATGAAACAAGGAACCGTCCCCCTGTTTCATATCAATCAATATTTCAAAAAATCAAAGCTTTTCAGATATTCCTTCATGACCTGAGATTTGCTTTGGAATTTATAATACTTCGACTTTCAATCTTGGTATTTTTCGTCCTTCCTGTAAAAGTGAATCTACTTCATCTATCATAACAGCGCCCATTTTTTCATAAAACCCTTTAGCCTGTGGGCTTGTTACGAGCAAAAAAGATTTTTTACCCATTCTTTTGCAATAATCTATCAAATGGTTCCACATTTTTTTACCATAGCCTTTTCCAATATATTGAGGTTTAATATAAAATAACTCAAGTTCTGCTTTCTCATCATGTACTAAAAGAGAGTAAAAGCCAATAATAAGATTACTCTCAATAAATACAAAAGTAGGATTTGTTATAATATAATCTTCAGTAACCCTATAGACTCCCTCAAATCTTTTCATATATTCCATGTCATATCCCCAGTAGGCCTCTGATTCATATGCTATTCGATTCAATTCATCTACATCGTCTTTTTTAGCTGAACGTATGTAATACATAAAATTTTCACTCTCCATGATTTTCTTTACTTGCTGCTACAAAAATTTTTTCTAGCAAAAGCTGAATTTTTTCAGTCACCTTAAATGTGAAATGATTTATATTATGAATAAATAAATTAAAGATATATCTGACATAATTCAGATTATTAAAGAATAATGGGCTATTATAAAAACACAGGTTCGATTCCCTGTTTCATTTTATATGCTTTCTATTTAATTATAGTAATATAGCTCTTTATTTTTACAAGAATTATTAAATGATAGTTTCCATTTTTCATATTAATCTTTTCTAACAGCTAAAGCCCTACAATCTATTCAAAATAAATAAGTTTTTTCTCTTAGTCCAAATAGTTTATTAATCTATTTTTAATTATATCATGAAGTTTTTCATCGCCAATACTCATATGAAACACGGATGAAACAAGGAACCGTCCCCCTGTTTCATGATTGCCCTCCAAAAAAGCAGCTGAGTATATAAGTAAATATTTGATTAAATAAAAAGATACCGCTGTCAGTTTTCCTACTGAAACGGTATCTTTTTGTTTGTACAGTGCAATAATCAGTCATAGAAAATAATCTTTCAAAATACGGCTTTATTTCCCGCATCCACCGTGATGCTGATGTTCATGACAAACAGAACCTGTAGATTGAAGTGTGCCTTGCAGATATTCTTCTGCTGCTGCCTTGGCATCACCTCTTGCTCCAACTATCACCTCGACCTTCCTTTCATTAAAAATCTTAACCGCTCCTTGTCCCATGCTACCACTGATGATGACGTTTACACCACGGTCAGCAAGAAAATTAGGCAAGAATCCAGGTTTATGCCCGGGGTTAACAATGGTTTCGCTTTTGAGAATTTTATTGTTTTCGGCGTCAAAAATCATAAAACCTTCGCAATGTCCAAAGTGTCCGGTCACCATTCCCTTGTTACTTGCTACAGCAATTTTCATCATTTTAGTTTTCCTCCATCTTTTCTAATATTTTTGCAACGTCATCAAACCAGTTGACATCTAAGTCCTCTATCATACCCTTGTCACATGCAGCTGTAATTTCCGGGTCAACAGGTAATTTAGCAAGAACCTTAAGATGATGTTTTTCAGCTATTTCGTCTATGTGGCTGTCCCCAAAAATCTTGTGCTGCTTACCGCAATCTGAGCATTTAAAATAGGACATGTTTTCTACTAAGCCAATGATAGGGATATTCATCTTTTCAGCCATCTTAACAGCTTTTAGCACAATCATGGATACAAGTTCCTGAGGCGAGGTTACAACAATAATCCCATCAACAGCAATAGATTGAAATACCGTAAGAGGAACATCGCCGGTACCCGGTGGCATATCAATAAACATAAAATCCACATCACTCCAGATAACATCTGTCCAGAACTGCTTTACCATATTGCCAATCATGGGCCCTCTCCACACAACTGGATCCGTATCATTTTCTAAAAGCAAATTTACAGACATGATATCTATACCCGTCTTACTTTTTACCGGGAATAAGCCAAGTTCACTTCCTGTAGCTTTTTCTTTAATACCAAATGCCTTTGGCATAGAAGGTCCTGTTACGTCTGCATCCAGAATAGCGGTATGATAACCCTTTTTATTCATAGTAACTGCAAGCATGGAAGTAACCAGCGACTTGCCAACTCCTCCTTTACCGCTAACAACACCAATAACCTTCTTAATACTGCTCATTTCATGTGGTTTCTCGAAGAAATGATTTTTCTTTTCCTTTCTTTCTGCACAGTTTTCCGAGCAACTGCCACAGCTTTGGTTGCAATTTTCACTCATAATCTTAGCTCCTTTACTCTAGATTGTTATTTTACTGCCAGATAAGCAATAAAATCACCCATGGCAGCTTTAAGTCTGATATATGGTTCTATACATGTATAATAACAGGTATAAAACTTTGCATTTGTAACCATCAAGTACTTGCTTATTTTATCTTACATCTGAGAGTTCCCATTGCTTCCCGACGAGGGGCTTAAAGATGAAATCCGCCTATTATATAATCAGTCAGCTTGACCTTCATCATCAGTAAAGCATCTGCTTCGCCTATACCTGCGGCAACCACGACCGCAGGCATTTTCCAATCCTTCACAAAGCCTGTATTCACCACCTTCAATCAACAAGACCTTTCCATTAACCAACGACTCAGCTAACTTTTTTCTGGCCTCGTTATAAATGCCTTGCACGGTGCTGCGGGCCACATTCATCTGCCTGGCACACTCTTCTTGTGTAAATCTCTCCAAATCGATAAGCCTTATTGTTTCATACTCATCAACGGTCATGATCACATAGTTTTCTGCATCCACAGATGTATCAAGAGGACCAAATTTATTCATCTTGGGTAAACAACAGACTTTTCTCCATTTCATCGGTCTTGCCATAATCATCCACCCCCATTCAAAGCAAAAATAACCAGAGCCTCCTCACAGTTTATAGCATATGCCATTTATCTTTATTATATGTCGTTTATGGCATATGTCAATAACTATTGTAACTCTTTCAAAATAAAATAATGCTGGCTAAGAGATAATTTTTTCTCAACCAGCAGTCGTTCATTCAATTTACATCAATGGATAAGGAAATTGCTTGCTAAAAAAACGATAAACATTAGGATATATTGGGAATCATTCAAATCATCCGTCTAAAAAAAGGTATAAGCCAGCACAATTATCTTTATTAATGAGATATGGAAAAACTACATTTTTTCTCAAATCTAATTTATTTTTGTATATCTCAAATCATGAATAAATCCAACGATATAAGTAATTCTGCTTTATTAATCACACTTTACAATAAATTTTTGGCTTTCAATAATAGCAATATATTTCTTGACAAAACATCAAAATAACGATCTAAATTTAACTCTGATAATTTATTTTGAAGTGCCGTATCAAGCGCTTCAAAAGCCGTAGCTTTTATAATCATCTGTGTTTCATCATATGAAAATTCCCCGACTTTTTTCCTGTTCCATAATCCTGCATTTGCAGGACATTTTTCCTGACACTTAATACATCCTATCAAGCTATTATGCCAATTACTCTGTATCCAGTCCGGTATCGGATTTTTCCTTTCATTATGAAAGGTTAGACATTTATCAACAGCTATTTGTATATTTTCTTTGTCGATAGCACCAGTTTGACATTGATTTATGCATACGCCACATTTACTGCATCTATCCATTCTTAAATCTGAAGCTAACTCAATTTCCTCAGTACAAATCATGTCCGTTCCGAATACAGTAAGGCGATGGCATGACCCCATCCCTTCAATATACAACAAATTGTTTCTCCCATACTTACCAAAGCTGCTCATTGCTGCAAGCATTTTCTTTGGAAAAACAACTGGCCATGATTTTAGATGAAAATGTTCAAAAACATTGCTTACTGTCTCCTTTATCATCGATAGCTGTTGATCTCTATGTATGTAAACAGGCGGAATATCCGCCTCTATAATTCCAAAATCCCATTCTATTTCGACATAGCACGGAGAAGATGGGAGCGCGACAATAATTAACGATTTGATATCGGCATCTAATGAAAAATTAAAGTAATCCTTTAGCATTCCATTATTCATATCCGTCTTTTCAAACTGCTCACGGACTAACGGCAGTATATCTACAGAAACGATTTTTATTTTTCCACCAATATTATTAATACTCTTAGCAATTAACTCCTCTGCTTCGTACATCAGTTAACTCCCTTCAATAAATGATTTATTGTGGAAACACGGATGAAACATGTAACCGTTCCCGTGTTTTAAAATTTTATTTTATTAATTTCCCTGTGTTAACTCCTTTTAGGATATCTACATTCTTATAATCTTTTACTATCTCGATAAGATCTTTCATTTCATCATTAACAAACTTATTCTTGTGATATACGATACTAAAAGACCTGTTCCAATCAGGCTCTGTATTTTCAATGACATATATTTTTCCGTTTTTTATTTCTTCTTCTACCAGCCGGATTGAAATAACTGCTAAATATTGATTTTCTATAACCGCTTTTTTAATAGCAGAAGAACTGTTTGACTCTAAGGCTATTCTTATGGGGATACCCTTTTTTTGCATATATTTTTCAAACAATTCTCTGGTCCCACTGCCCTCTTCCCTCATGGCAAAGCTTTCATTTTTAATTTCTTCAATTTTAATTTCTTTTTTTTGTGCAAAAGGATGTTTTGTACTACAAACTAACACCAAAAAATCATTAATTTCAGGAATAGAAATTAAATCCTGACTCTTAACTCTTCCCTCTACAATGGCTATATCCAGTTCCGATTTTAATAACTTATCTTCTATATCCTTCGTATTGTTTACATATGAATAGATTTCTATCTCGGGATTGCTTTTTCCAAAAGCATTCGTAATATCTCCAAGAATACAGTCTCCCACTGTATTCGTTGCTCCAATTCTTATTTTTTTCACATAATTATCATGTATCATCATTTCTTCCATATCATCAAACTGCTTTACCAGATTTCTCGCATAAGAAAGAAGCCTTTCTCCTTTTGGGGTTATATACAATTTTTTTGAAAGCCTTTCAAATAAAAGTCCACCATAATGTTCTTCAAGCTCTCTAATGGCCTGGCTTACTGTAGGTTGGGCAATAAAAAGTTTTGCTGCTGTAGCACTCATTTTACCAGTATCCGCGACTTCTATAAATATTCTTAAATGCCTTATGGTCACCTTACCACCTTCCTGTCATGGATTAATCAATATTGATAGGTTTTACCTATGATTTTAATCATATAATATCATTTTATTATTAACTTAACAAGTGCTATCATTAAAATAGTAAACTTTTATTTTTAAATAAAGAGGTGTAAAAATATGAAGGTTCTTATCATTGGTGGTGTCGCAGCAGGAAGCAAAGTTGCTGCAAAGCTAAAACGCGAAAATTTTAACTGTGATGTTACTATTTTAACCAAAAGCAAAGATATTTCTTATGCTGGCTGTGGCCTGCCCTATTATGTCGGTAAGGTAATTGAAAATGGCAATGAGTTAATCGTTAATACACCCGATGGTTTTTCAGAATTAACCGGTGTTAAAGTATTAACTGAACATGAAGTTACAAAAGTTAATCCCAAAGAAAAAACGGTAGATGCCCTGGATTTAAAATCAAATAAGCCTTTAAAATTTGAATATGACAAACTAGTTATTGCTTCTGGGGCAAGAGCCATCAAACCAAATATTGATGGCATCCATTTAAAAAATGTTTTCTTTCTTAGATCCCCTGATGATGCTTACGCTTTGCGTAATGCTGTTGACAGTAATGAAATAAAAAGGGCTGTTATCGTCGGAGCTGGATATATAGGCCTTGAAATAACTGAAAATTTATCTTCTTGTGGAATTAAAATAATGATTATTGATATGGCAAAACATATCCTTCCTGGCTTTGATGATGAGTTTTCTGACTATGTTGAAAACTACCTGGCAGAACAAGGTATTATCACTTTTACCGAAACAGAAGTGGAAGCCGTCCTTGGGGAAGAAAAAGTTGAAAAAGTTAAAACAAGCAGACGAACCATAAAAGCTGATGCCATAATATTTTCTTGTGAAATAAAAGCCAATACAGAATTTTTAGCAGATTCTGGTATTGAATTAATGCCAAATCATACGATTAAAGTAAATGAGTTTTTTGAAACAAATATTGAAGATATTTATGCCGTTGGTGATTGTAGCTCTGTAAGCAACAAAATTACAAAGGAAGCCTTCTGGTCTCCTATGGGTTCTACCGCAAATATTGCAGGCCGTATCCTTGCCAAAAATATTTTAGGAAGTAAAATTGCTTTTCCTGGAGTTTTGGGAACTGCAATCGTAAAGCTGCCAGAAATTAATGCAGGAAGAACAGGATTAACAGAAAAAGATGCAAGAAAGGCAGGCTTTAATCCAATATCAGTCGTTGTCGTTGTTGATGATAAGGCCCACTACTATCCTGATTCTTCGACATTTATTGTTAAGATGATTGCAGACAAAAAAACTAAAAAATTATTGGGTATACAAGTATTAGGAAAAGGTGCCACAGATAAAATGATTGATATTGCTGCCACAGCTATCACTATGGGCGCAAGTCTTGAAGATATTGAAAATATGGATTTAGCTTACGCTCCTCCTTTTTCAACAGCCATTCATCCTTTTTCCCATACTGTTAATGTCTTATTAAATAAGATTAGTGGAGACTTTGAAACGATTACTCCTGCAGCTTATGCCGCCGGAGAAGCCAAAGATTTTAAAATAATAGATGCTTCCATCTATCCAGGTATAGAAGGGGCAGATTATATTGATCTTACTAAAGTAAAAGGAGATCTGCCCGGATATAAAAAAGACGAAAAACTGCTTTTAGTATGTGCAAAGGGTAAAAGAGCTTATATGCTTCAAAAACGTTTAAAAAATTTTGGCTACAACAATACCAGGGTTCTTGAAGCAGGAACAACTTTTAATAATTTATCGTATTAAAATAAATATTTGGAGGTTTGAAAATATGGAATCTTTAACAATTAGCCCAGCAGATGAAAAAAGAGTAAAAGCACTGGGATTTTTGCGCAATAAAGGAACAAATAACTTCTCAGGAAGAATCATTACAATAAACGGTAAAATAACAGCAGCTCAAAACAAATGTATAGCAGAAGCTGCTGAATTATTCGGGAATGGCATTGTCACTTTTACAAGCCGATTAACCGTAGAAGTTCAAGGCATCCCTTATGATAAGATAGAAGACTTCAGGGCTTATATTGCTAAAGAAGGGCTTGTAACCGGTGGCACAGGCTCAAAAGTTCGTCCAGTTGTATCTTGTAAGGGAACGACTTGTCAATATGGCTTAATTGATACTTTTGCCTTATCTGAAGAAATACATGAAAAATTTTTTAATGGCTACGCTGATGTCAGACTTCCTCATAAATTTAAAATTGCTGTGGGTGGCTGCCCAAATAGCTGTGTAAAACCAGACTTAAACGATTTAGGCATAGTGGGTCAAAGAATACCCAATTTTGATGAAGATTTTTGTAATGGCTGTAAAAAATGTCCCTTAGAAGAAATTTGCCCAATGGATGCAGCCAAAGTTATTGATGGCATTTTAAATATTAATAAAGAAAAATGTAACAATTGTGGTCTGTGTATTGGTAAATGTCATTTTGATTCCATCGAAGATGGAACTGCTGGCTACAAAATATACATTGGAGGAAGATGGGGAAAACGTGTAGCTCGTGGCAAGCCCTTAAGCAAGATTTTCACGGATAAAGATGAAGTTTTAAGTGTAATCGAAAAAGCCATCCTTTTATACAGAGAACAAGGCAAAACGGGTGAACGTTTTTCTAAAACGATTGAAAGACTTACTTTTGAAAATGTAGAATCTCAATTATTATCAAATGATATTTTAGATCGAAAAGAGGAACTTCTGGAAGCAAAACTTCACTTAACTGGCGGAGCCACTTGTTAATATCATTCATTATTAAATGCTTTAAAACTAGACAATAAACAAAAAACTTTCATTAGTCCAATTAAATCTGGAACCAATGAAAGTTTTTTATTTGCTGGCTTATTTTAAATTAAACAGATACTGCTTAGGCATTTCATCCTCAAAAGTAATCTGAGATGAATAAACTTTAAATACCCTATCAATTTCCCTGCTTTCAAATACTTTTTCTGGACTGTCATAAATAACTATTTCTCCCTTATCCATAAGACAGATCTTATCAGAATAAGAAAGCGCATTGTTTAAATCATGGAGTACCATAACGATTGTTTTCCCCATCTTTTTAAGCCTTTTTATTATTTCCAGTATTTCAAGCTGATGATTAATATCTAAATAAGTTGTTGGCTCATCTAAAAATATTATATCTGTATCCTGAGCCAAAAGCATAGCAATATAAACCTTTTGACGCTGCCCTCCAGATAATTCATAAATATTTTTATTGATATACTTACCAAGAGCCATGTCTTCTATGGTCTTTTGGACAATTTCTTTATCTTTTTGTTGAGGCACACGCAAAAAATCTAAATAAGGATATCTGCCGTGCATAACCAAATTATATACCGTTATATTGGGTACCTTTCTAATCTGAGGTAAAAAGGAAAGCTTTTTTGCAAGCTCTTTATTTGAAAAGCTTGAAATATTCCTGTCCTTAAGAATCACTTCCCCTTTAAAAGCTTTCAATATATTTGCTGCTGTTTTTAATAAAGTAGTCTTCCCACAGCCGTTTTTACCTATAATCGTTGTAATGCTGGCTTCTTCAAATGCAATATTTATATTTTTTATAACTTCAACATTATTGTATCCAGCAGTGATATTCTTTAATTTAATCATAAAGCTGTCCTCTCCTGCCTTTAATTAATAGATAAATAAAAAATGGTCCGCCCAAAAATGACATTATAATTCCAACAGGAATTTCATAGGGGGCAAAAATAACTCGAGCCAGTAAATCACAAAGTAAAGTAAAAATACTTCCTAATAATGCGGATACGGGGATTAATATTCTATTATCATAACCTACCAGAAACCTTGAAACATGAGGAATGATAAGCCCAACAAAGCCCAGTAAACCTGCAAAACTTATTGCAGCCCCAGCAAGCATAGCTACAAGAATTAAAAATATAAAACGAAATCTTCTAACATTTAAACCTAAAGATTTAGCTGTTTCATCTCCTAAAGCCAAAATATTCATATCATAGCTTAAAATTAAGGCAACAATAAAAGCGATAATGATAAAAAAAGCAGCAAAGCTTAATCTGTCCATTGTTACGCCTGAAAAACCTCCAATTAAAAATGCCGTCCTTTCCATAACAACATCAGGCTTTAGAGTCAGTACAGTATCCGTCGCTGCTCCAATAAAACTAGATACAGCAACCCCCGATAAAACGATAGCCATCCTGGATGCGCCAGTCGCTTTAGCTATATAATAAACCAATAACACAGCCACAAACGCGCCTGTAAAGGCTGCAAAAGTAGTATAGTATATATTTGCAGGAAAAAAAGCAGCAATTAAAACAGCAAACAAACCTGCTCCAGAATTAACACCAATAATACCTGGACTGGCAAGGGAATTATTTAATACTGACTGAAGTATTGCACCAGATACAGATAAAGCACAGCCTGCAAGAACTGCAGCTAAAGTTCTTGGTATCCTGACAAAATTTATAATTTTATAAACTTTTGAACCAGGATCTCCTTGCCGCATTGCATTAAAAATTTCTGACAAGGATATTTTTGAAGAACCAAAACTTATACTCAAAAATACTCCAATTATTAATAACATTAAAAGAAAAGCTATAACGGCAGCGTTATAGCTTTTGCTGTTTTTATTTAAATTTATCCGGGTAAAGAATTTTTGCAAGATATTCATAGCTTTCACCCCATTTTGCATTTGGCTTGTAATGGAACAGTTCTTTAGGAAGTACAATAAATCTGTCATTTTTTACTGCGGTTAAATCATTCCATGCCGGATTTTTTGCTATTCCATCTTTTAAAGCTTCTAAAGCTTTTTGACTGTCCCCCATAGTCACAACAAAAATATAATCTGGATCTTCCTCAATTATGAGTTCTATACTTAACTCTTCTAATAGTGACTCATGTTTTGATGCGATATTGACTGTAGCTAAATCATTTAAAATTCTACAGGCCATATTGTCATCATTTTTTGCCTTTGCACCAGTTGAAAAAGCACGGATAAATAAAATATCAGGATTGTCATTTTTATCAATTTTACTTAAGACCTCTTCAATTTGTTTTTTAACTTCAAGGCCATTTTTCTTATAGAGTTCTTTATTCCCTGTTATATCCGTACAAATATCAAGCATAGCCAAATAGTCTTCAAAGTGTTCTACTTTAAAAAATGCAAAGTTTATATTGGATTTTTTAAGGGTCTCGGAAATCTTTACATGACTTTCTATATCAGGAGAAAGTAAAATAAAATCTGGAGAAAGATTAATAATTTCTTCTAAATTTGGTTCTTTTATCGTTCCGATAATTTGAACTTCTTTAGGCAAATGCATTTTTCTTTCTTTTATCACATCGTCTGTTACGCCAATAAGTTCCCCGCCTGCCAAAAGCCAGGTTTCAGCATAAGAACCAACAAGAGAAACAACCCTTTGAGGTTTTTCTTCTAAATGAATTTGATTTCCTAATGAATCCGTAAAACTGTAATAATATCGGCTACTGGCACTAGCCTCTTGCTGAGATTTACATCCTGTAATAAATAAAGCAAAAAAACTAACGATAACTAATATTAAAATAATTCCCGATATCTTTTTTAATTTTCTCGTCTTCAATATAACATCCATACTTAACTCATCCTTTTTAAATTTTTCTACTTCAATCATATTACTAAAAATATATATTGTAAAATATAATTATGTTATAATTATAATAGGTAAATCCTATAAATGAAAATAAAATGAAACACGGAGCCGTCTCCGTGTTTCATTTGTTATCTGATATTCAACTGACATAATCACAAATCTATCCCTTGTTTGTATATTCGCTGGGCGAAATACCGTAACTATTCTTAAAGGCTATTGTATATTAACTATGCGGGTGTATCTTCTTAAAGCATACTCTCCGTCATGTGCCTCTCCACAAAATGCAGATGACATATCTCCTGCACGCATAATTCTGACGACTCCGCTCCTTGCCAGCAAATCCGTAAGTTCCTCTCTTCGTTCTCTTTGACAAATCAGCCCGGCTGTTTGAAGATAGCCCTTATGTTTTCTTAGCGTTGAAAACAATTCACTTCTTGGCAGTCCTTTTACAAGGCAATTCCCGAACATATCCGAAAGTTCCAGATTCTTATCCGGACAAATGGTCAGACTACAGTGTTTTCCCTTATAAACCCTATCGTTACGTATTGCACTTCCGCTAATAATATTATCCAATTTTTCATAATATTTTTGGAGAGTTCTTTCTGCTATAACATCAATGGATTGAAACGGGTATTTATCTGCCGCGACTTCCAAATAAGGTAAAAATTCTTCACAAAAGGCATGGAGCTCTTCCTGGCTATTCGTATCAAGAAAAATTGTCTGGCAGGAACTGCAAAGGAGTTGCCTTGTGGAAATAATATGCTCTGCCAGAGCTGTAAGTTCCTTTTCTTTGTCCTCGTATCCAGATATATATGCAAAGCCCAACTTATGACCCCACTCAATAAGCTTACATCCTACCGGCGCGAATTGCCGCACTGCAGATATTGCAGCATCACCACCCCAAACAACAATTCCGTCAGCCATCTCTGCCATTTTTTTAATGGCATGAAGATCGCTTGAGGGCGTATCAAATATGTATACAAAGTCTGAAATATCAGGTTCAATTTCTATCAGTTTCTTAATGATTTTAATAGATAAGCCTTTATCCGCTTGAGGCAATTTCAAAATGTTTACATTTCCTGTGATCAAGCCCTCAGCAACACTAAATACCGGCAAACCGTCAATATTTCCTGCGGCAATATGAAGTAAAGTTCCCAATGGCATTGGGCGAATCCACAGTTTCTTTTGGTTAAAAGGCGGGTCTGTCTTTTGTATATCAAAATAGTGCTCACCAAGTTCTGTCTTTACTTTATATTCTATATTCTCCCGTTTAAGTGACATAAGAATGATATCAATATGCTTTTCTATCCCTTCAATATTCAGTTGGGATATTAGAGCATCAAATTCGCCTTCAGCAATGGATTGACCAAGCTTTTCCAATGCAACGATTACTTTTTCCGGGTTAAGCATTTTTGTCCTGCGGGTTTTGTTTATTTCATCTTCAAGTTGATTAAGGATAATTTCTTGATCCTTTGAGTGATATAAATCACCTTTAAAAAGAATCATAGTTTCACTTCCTTTATCAGTTCTTCCGCACCGGCTGCACAGGTTTTTATATCTTTTAGTCCAATGCGTCCAACGATTTCAAGATAAGGTGACAATATACCGCATCCGCATTCTTCACCATCATAAAGAATACCCAGATCATCGGTTACTACACTTAATATAGGTGTTGCTTTAATCATCGGAGTTATCAAATTGACCAGGCCGATTTTTCCATTTTCTACAGGTTCCAGTGATTCAACATCTCTTATGATGACCCTGCTATATGCAGGTACGTGAAAATGATGGTTAATACAGTCGCAGTATAATATCGGGTGCTCAACCGCACCGAAAAACTCAATAATATCCTCTTCTTCAATCCCCAATACCTTATTTGCAAGTTTATAGAGAACTTCTTTTTCAACCTGCTCTTTATAAAACTGTTTCCAACCACCTGCAAGCATGATTTTGGAACCTTTTTTTAATTTATAGCGCTTACCTCGTTCATCCATCATTTTAAGAACAAAATATGTATATGAAGGAAAGCCCATGAATCTTAAAGGAAATCTCGATTTGCTGTATTTTTCTATTGCTTTAACAATGCCTTCTAAGTCCGGAACATATTTTCCTTTTTTGTATTTCAAAGCATAGGTTCTTCTAATTGCCGGTGTAAATAGTGTTGCTCCAAAAGCCGTTTTTGTAACAGCGGTTTTGTTTTTTCTATGTGGCTTATAACCAAAAACAATGTAATTGGCAGGTATAAACGAAAACAATTTACGCCACTTTCCGATTTTAAGAACCATTCTTAAGCCGCATAACAGACCGGTAAAATCAAAGCCAATATTGCTAAACTTCCCTTTCGTCCCAGCAGAGGTGGCTTTAATCATTTTATAAGACGGCATGGAGTATATATTATGGTTTTTAAAAAATAATGTCGGAAGAAAAGGGATTTTTTGAATATCATCATAACTTTCTATAAAATCAGGCTTGAAATTCATACTTTCCAGTATTTTTTTATATTCAGGACAGTTATCATACTGGTACTTACTATTTTCTTTAACGGCTTTAACAAATAACTCTTCGGTATTAAATGTATCA
>NZ_JAFBEP010000035.1 GCF_016908775.1 Defluviitalea raffinosedens
GACCCTCCTTGGTATTTATTGTTTTCAGCGACTAATATTTTACCAAAAAGAGTGGTCTCTTGCTATTTTTTGTCCTAGAACAATTTTACACTAAGAATAAAAAATGCACTAATTGATGCATAAATCTTGACAAAAGGCATATAATATAGTATCATTGTATCACAAAAGAGGTGATGCAATGAATCAGCACTATAATCAGAATTATACCTGGGAACAGATTGATGAGATTTTGGCAATGATACATGACTGTATTAGAGAGGGCAGATTCATTATATCAAAAAATGAGAATAGACAAGAAAACATAGATTTTATAAATGAATATAATCTAAACAGCAGAAGGCAAAAGGAGATTTTACTGAAAATAAAAACAGAAGATTTTTGCCATTCATTGCAAAATACGAAAGTAGGATTTGAACATGAGGTTTTATATGTATTTTGTCCCCAGGTTACGTTATTTAACTTTGATGGCATCGAGGAGTTAGTTGATATATATACGAAATTTAATCTAATTGATAGTGAAAGTGGAAAACGAGTGGTTGTTATATCGTTTCATAAGCGAAACAAGCCGATTGATTATCTTTTTCGATGATCAATCAGAAAGTTTGAGAGTTTGAAAGGAGGCCGCCTTATGAATAGGAATAAGACATTTTGCGAGGAATGCAGAAGAGATGTCGAATACATGGTAGAAACAGCAACAATTAAGGGTAAACTTAAAGGCGAAGAATATGAGTATACTGGAAAGAAGGCTGTTTGTACGGAATGTGGGAGCGAAGTCTATGTAGCGGATATAGAGGACGAAAATCTAAAGGCTTTGTATGACACGTACCGTCAAAAAAACGGCATTATTTCGCTGGAGAAGATATTAGAAATACCTCAGAAATACAATATTGGCAAACGTCCGCTATCATTGCTTTTAGGTTGGGGGGAAATGACTTTTTCGAGATATTGTGAAGGTGATATGCCTACAAAACAGTATTCAGATATTCTTCAAAAGATTTATGATGATCCAGCGTATTATAAAGAATTACTGGAGAAAAATAAGGACAATTTAAAATCTCTGCAGGCATATGAAAAAAGTAAGCGGAAGGTACAGGAACTGCTTGGGGAAGAAAACAAAACGGGTTCAAAGCTGGACTCAATTATCCAATATCTGCTTTATAAATGCGAGGACATAACTCCTTTAGCTTTACAAAAGGCGCTATATTATGTCCAGGGTTTTTATTATGCTTTTGAAGGACGGTTTCTTTTTGAAGAAGACTGTGAGGCATGGGTTCATGGACCGGTTTACAGAGATATATATAACAGGTATTCATCTTATCGGTTTGACCCCATTGAGAGTGTTGAAGCTTTCGATGAATCAGTTTTTACAACTGCTGAAAAAGCGATATTGGATAGCGTTATTAAGAACTTCTGCTGTTATAGCGGAAAAACGCTAGAGAAGTTTACGCATCTGGAGAAACCATGGCGGCATACTAGAGACGGTTTGCCGGTGGATGCGCATTCTAATCGTGTAATACCCAAAGAGTTGATCGGGAAATATTTTGTAGCTGTAAAAGAAAAATTCAACATGCTTACTCCTGGAGATATAGAAGTATATTCGAAAGCTATCTTTGAACAAATAAACTGATATTTTTAGCTTCCTTTAAGGTGAGATTTTCATGAGATGAAAAACACAGGTATCCCATATATAATGATATCGTGAAAAAATAACATTAAAACGCATAAGCCCTTCGGGGCTTTTTCTTATGACATAAAACAGGAGGGAGGAAAGATGGTTAATAAATGCTTTGGCAGTAACGGAAGGAACGGCTGCAATATCCTGACTGTACACAAGTGCTTGCAAGATAAATGTTCCTTCTATAAAAGCACCAAGGAGTTAGAGGAAGATAGGAAAAAGGCTTATCTTTTGCTTGCAGCTTTACCACCCGATATGCAGCGGTATATCTCCGATAAGTATTATAACGGTAAGATGCCATGGTCAAATAGCAAATGTGTTGTTCAATATTCCAGATGAGATTTTTATGAGATGAAATTCATTATAAATCCAAATATAATGGTATTGTGAAAAGTTATGGATAAGCCTTCATGGGATATGAACCTGTGAGGGCTTTTTTATACCTGTAAAGGAGGTGGCCAGATGCCAAGAAAACCAAAAAGGCCTTGCTCCTTTCCCGGCTGTCCTGAACTGACGGACGGAAGGTACTGCGACATGCATCAAAGGCAAGTGGATGCTTATTACAACAAATACGAACGAGATCCTCAAACAAGAAAAAGCTATGACCGGAGATGGAAACGCATCAGGGACAGATATATCTCAGAGCACCCGCTTTGCGAGGAGTGTCAAAAGTACGGAAGGCTTACACCAGCCGAAGAGGTACATCATATTATCCCTTTATCTAAAGGCGGAACCAATGCAGACAGTAACCTTATGAGCCTGTGCAAACAATGTCACTCATCGATCACTGCCCGCGAAGGAGAACGATGGGCAAGACGGTAGGGGGGTCAAAATCTCTGGTGAAGTAGTTTTGTGCAACGGGCGGGGGGTCACGCGCGAAAAAGCGCAGTTTCAAACGGTGTAAACACACATACAAGCTGCCGATTTACTCGCGCATCAGCAAAAAACGCTTGAATAAGGCAGAGTATGAGGCATTTCTGCGAAATGACCGGGAAATTGTGTATCAATATGGCTTGGACAGGGTTTTACTGCAGAAAAACAATGTTGAGATTTTGGAGGAGCCGGCTTATGTTTTGAGGAATGGCGGTGAGGATACGGAGAGAGATGTTATACGGTTTCGTAACCCCTATCATTTGCGAATACGCTATGACAGGCTAATTGCCGAATGCCTTAAAATATCTCGATCCGAAGCGAAAAGGGTTCTGGAAAACGGAGTGTTATCCGTAGAGGTGGTTCCGTGAAGAAGTGAAACGTGCAAGTTTAATGAGGAATGAAAATCATTGACTTGAAAGTTGACAAGTGATATATTTATTTCAATCATTAATAACGGTAAAACTTAATATAAGTATCTTCAGGGATAGGTGAAATTCCTTACCGGCGGTAAAGCCCGCGAGCCTTAAATGGCAGATCCGGTTAGTTTCCGGGGCCGACAGTATAGTCTGGATGGGAGAAGAGAATGTGTTCTATTGCGTCTGCATGTCAGCAATGGATGTATTGTATTATCCCTGGAGTTTTTGCTTCAGGGATTTTTTACTGTCTGTGTGATGAATCTCTGAATCGGTTTGAAAGGCTACTTAGAAAGTAATGGCCTAAGGATAAACACATACTTTTTTGAGCGAGGGATGAACATGTACGAGAGATATATGCAAAGAACATTTGAGCTGGCTAAGTTGGGATGGGGAATGACAAGCCCGAATCCGCTGGTCGGTGCGGTTATAGTTAAAGACGGAAGGATTATAGCTGAAGGATATCATGCGAAGCGCGGATGTGCGCATGCAGAAGCGGCCGCGTTTGAGAATGCAAAGGAAGATGTCCGCGGAGCGACACTGTATGTCAATCTGGAGCCATGTTCCCACTATGGCAAGACGCCCCCATGCGCAAAGGCAATTATAGAAAAGGGAATCAGCAAAGTAGTAATGGCAATGATCGATCCCAATCCTAAAGTTGCGGGCAGAGGGGTCGCAATGCTTAAAGAGGCCGGTATTCAGGTGGTCTGCGGTATCCTCGAGCAGGAAGCGAAAAAACTCAACGAGATATTCATCAAATATATAACCCAAAAAAGGCCCTTCGTGATTATGAAAACCGCCATGACGCTCGACGGCAAAATAGCCTCTGCCCGCGGTGATTCAAAGTGGATATCAGGAGAAGCTTCGAGGCGATATGTGCATACATTGCGCAACAGGGTTACCGCCGTAATGGTGGGCATAAATACAGTCCTTGCAGACAACCCGTCTCTTACTGCGAGGCTTGACTCTGAAACGACCAGAGATCCTGTCAGAATTGTCGTAGACAGCAAAGGGCTGATACCTCCGGACAGCAGGGTTATCAATGAGGAATCATCAGCAGGCTTAATCCTTGCCACGACAACGGCGATTGACCCTGAAAAAGAAAGGCTGCTCATGGATAAAGGAGTGCGGATTCTTAAAGCGGACAGCCCCGGAGGGCATGTCGATCTGGCAAAGCTTATGGATGAGCTATATAAGCTTGAGATTGACAGCGTGCTTTTAGAAGGTGGGGGAGGCCTTAATGCCGCCGCGCTTGATTCGGGAATTGTTGATAAGGTTATGACTTTTATCGCGCCGAAGATTATCGGCGGAAAAGATGCCAAAACTCCTGTTGAAGGCGAGGGGATAGAAATAATGGAGCATGCCGTTAAATTGCAGGATATCAGCATCAGCAGATTTGATGAAGACATCCTTATCGAAGGATATGTGAGAGGTGATTTTTATGTTTACGGGAATCGTTGAGGAGATGGGCACCATAAAAGGAATTAGCCGGGGCAGTAAATCCGCCAGACTTTCAATCAGTTGTTCAAGGGTTATGGACGGCATGAAAATCGGGGACAGCATTGCTGTAAACGGAGTTTGCCTCACGGTAACCGATATGGGCGGCAACTGGTTTTCCGCCGATGTGATGCCTGAAACGTTGAGAAATACGGGACTTGGAATGCTGAAAATATCCGACAAAGTGAACCTCGAGCGGGCTCTGAGGCTGTCAGACAGGCTCGGAGGCCATATTGTTACCGGACATATCGACGGGACGGGAACCGTTATATCAAGGGTGGAAGAGGACAACGCCATATGGCTTACGATTGAAGCCCGAAACGATATCCTTAAATATATCGTCATGAAAGGCTCGGTTGCGCTCGATGGCACAAGCCTGACTGTTGCCCATGTTGATGACAGATGCTTTAAAGTATCGTTGATACCTCATACCGCAGGCGAAACGACTCTGGGCTCGAAAAAGGTAGGCGATCAGCTGAATATTGAGTGCGATGTGATAGGAAAGTATGTGGAAAGGCTTTTCAATTGCAGTTCACAGGAATCAAAGCCGAAACGGGATATATCCGTAGAATTTCTCAAGAGTAATGGATTCGCATAAATTCGGCCGTAAATAGGGCTTAAATGTATCGAACAGGAGGGGGATTCAACATGAATTTTAATACCATTGAAGAGGCGTTGGAAGACATCAGAGAGGGAAGGATGATCCTGGTTGTAGATGATGAAGACCGCGAAAATGAAGGGGATCTTTTGATGGCGGCGGAAAAGGTGACGCCCGAAAGCGTAAACTTCATGGCTACCTATGGAAGAGGGATGATATGTGTCCCCATGACAGAGGAGAATGCGCGGCGGCTGGAACTGGACCTGATGGTGGAAAGAAATACCGAGAGCATGAAGACGGCATTTACCGTGACGGTGGATCACAAAAGTTCAACTACAGGCATATCAGCCTTTGAGAGGGCGAATACCATAAAGGAACTGGCAAATCCAGCTTCGGTCAGCAGCGATTTTACCAGACCCGGACACATTTTTCCTCTGATTGCAAGAGACGGAGGGGTGCTGAAACGTTCCGGGCATACGGAGGCAGCCGTGGATCTTGCCAGAATGGCAGGTTTGCATCCGGCGGGGGTCATATGCGAGGTTATGAATGATGACGGCACCATGGCAAGAGTGCCTCAACTATTCGAATTTGCAAAAATGCATGGCCTCAAAATCATTACAATAGAAGAACTGATAAAATACAGAAGGAAAAATGAAAAGCTTGTAACGGCAGCCGCAAAAGCCAAGCTTCCGACCGAATACGGCGAATTTGAAATTATTGCCTATGAAAATACGATTAACGGTGAACACCATATCGCCTTGGTAAAAGGACATCTTAGCAATCCTGATGAGCCGGTGCTGGTGCGAGTACACTCCGAATGCCTGACAGGAGATGCTTTCCATTCCCTGAGATGCGATTGCGGAGAACAGTTGAATGCCGCATTGAGGCAGATAAGAGACGAAGGCAGGGGAGTGCTGCTTTATATGCGCCAGGAAGGACGCGGAATAGGTCTTGTGAATAAAATACGCGCCTACGCGCTCCAGGATAAAGGGAAGGATACGGTGGAGGCAAATGAACTGCTTGGTTTTGCCCCTGACCTTAGAGAGTATGGCATAGGAGCGCAAATACTCTATGACTTGGGCATCAGGAAAATCAGGCTCTTGACCAATAACCCCAAAAAGATCATTGGCTTAAGCGGTTACGGCCTTGAGATTGTGGAGCGGGTGCCGATACAGATCGAAGCCAATGAGGTCAATAAGTTCTATATCAGAACGAAGAAGGAAAAGATGGGACACATTATTGCAATTTAAGCATCGAATCAAATACGGTGAAAAATCAGGAGGGTGAAAAGAATGCCGATTAAAACACTTGAAGGGAACTTGATGGCAAAAGATTTAAAAGTTGGGATCGTCGTCGGGCGTTTTAACGAGTTCATCAGCAGCAAGCTTTTAAGCGGAGCGATTGACGCATTTGTCAGGCATGGGGGAAACGAGGCTGACATCGAAGCGGCCTGGGTGCCGGGAGCGTTTGAAATTCCCCTGGTTGCACAGAAAATGGCCGAATCCAAAAAGTATGACGCGGTAATCTGCCTTGGCGCTGTTATCAGGGGGGCGACGCCTCATTTTGATTACGTTGCCAATGAAGTGTCCAAGGGGATTGCAAAGGTTTCATTAGATACCGGTGTGCCTGTGATATTCGGAGTTCTGACCACGGATACCATAGAGCAGGCGATTGAAAGAGCAGGTACAAAAGCCGGCAACAAGGGATATGATGCCGCGGTGACCGCTATCGAAATGGCAAACCTGCTGAAGCAGTTCTGACAGGGGAGTGCCCGTAAAATAACCATAATTGCAGCATGTAAAACGCTGTTCGTCAACCGGAACTTTTCAATACCGGATTTTTATGATTTAATCATTAAGTAATCAATCGGGTTGTGCAATGAAAACCAACGGAAGGTAAGGCAACAATATGAAATTAAGAAACAGCTTTCATCCCTATGCAATGATAACAATTGTCTTTTGGTCATTGGCCTATGTGCTGACCAGGCTGGCGTTGCAGTATTTTTCTGCATTCTCACTGGGCTTTCTAAGATATTTTACGGCGTCCTGCACCTTGGCGGTCGTTGCAGTTTACACGAGAATGAAACTGCCGCATAAAGCCGATCTTCCGACTTTTCTGGCTGCCGGAGCGGCGGGGTTCTTCTTTTACCTGAGTAACGAGGGAGTTTCAATTCTTGAGAATGCAGCACATATAGGACTGCCCATTCCTGAAAAGCTGAAAAACGCATTGGAACAACTGCATGATCGCTCAAATGAGGAGGATGAAAAGAAATGAAGCTTTTCACAAAATACATGACGCGAAACGATTGCTATACAGCAGGCCGCAAAATCACGCCTAAAGGAATCATGGTACATTCGACGGCTGTGCCGGGTGTAATGGCGGCTGAGTGGTTTTCCCGTTGGAACAAATCTTACAAAGCCGGTGAAATAAACAGGCAGGTATGTGTACATGCTTTTGTAGACGAAAAAGAGGTTTGGCAATACCTGCCTTGGGATCATCGCGGGTGGCATGCGGGAGGAGCAGCCAACAATACCCATATTGGCTTTGAAATCTGTGAGCCTGCTGGGTTTTCGTATAAATCCGGGTCGGTAATGGTGGGTTATGATGCAGCAAAGCAGAAAGATTATTTCCGTAAAGCGTGGCAGAATGCTGTTGAACTCTGCGTTATGCTCTGCAAGAAGTACGGTCTTAATGAGAATGACATCATCTGCCACTCCGAAGGATATAAGCTCGGTATTGCCAGCAACCATGCTGATGTGATGCACTGGTTTCCCAAGCATGGGGAGAATATGGACACTTTCCGTAAAGCAGTAAAAAAAGCGCTGGAGAACAGTACAGATATCAATACTGATATTGGAATTGGAGATATGGTGGAGTTTAAGGTCAGTGTAAAGAATTACTACCCCGGCAGTGTGGAAGTTCCAACGTGGGTCAAAAATGACTATTACCACAGGGTCACACAGACTTTATACAAAGGCAAGCCGGTCATAAAAGGCGGCAAAGAATGTGTATTGCTTGGCAAAAAGGTTAAGAAATCCGGCGGTCAAGAAATCGCAGGCATAAACACTTGGGTAGCAAAAGAAAACCTTGTAATTGTAAACAGCATTCCTGATAACAAGGGCAATAGAACCTATACAGTGCAAAAAGGCGATACCTTATGGAGAATAGCGGAAAAAGAACTCGGTAGAGGAACAAGATATCCGGAGATTAAGAAACTCAATGGTCTGACTTCAGATACTATTTACCCCGGACAAGTTCTGAAATTGCCGGAATAACGATAAAGGACAGCCAATCGCGGCTGTCCTAAGTTTTTATAGGAGGTGCTTGAATGATAGAGGCGGCTAATCATTTACCATATAACCCGCAGGAAACGAACTATTCAAAGATAACACAGGAGGAAATTCAAAGAGAGGTTGATTACTGGCGGGCATATAAAATCCTGCAAAAGATGCTTAAGGCGGGACTGATTTCAGAAGAAGAATTCAACAAAATCGACAAGTTGAACCGCAAAACTTTCTCGCCGATGTATGCACAGCTTATGGCCTAATTAGCTTGCTATTAGCGGCACACAGAGGTAACATGTCACATGCCCAAAGGAGGTGAAAACAGTGAGAAAGGTAACAAGGATTGATGGAAACAATGCTCTCCAAGCTTTCAAGCCAAAGGTGAGGGTAGCGGCTTATTGCAGGGTTTCAACAGACAGTGATGAACAAATGGCAAGCCTGGAAGCACAAAAGGACCATTATGAATCCTATATAAAAGCAAATCCTGATTGGGAATTTGCAGGGATTTATTATGATGAAGGCATATCAGGCACAAAAAAGGAAAACCGAACTGGACTTTTGAGACTGCTTGCAGATTGCGAAAACAAAAAAATTGACTTTATTATAACCAAGTCAGTCAGCAGATTTGCCAGAAACACAACCGACTGCATTGAAATGGTGCGAAAACTTACCGATCTCGGTGTTTTCATCTATTTCGAGAAAGAGAATATAAACACACAGCGCATGGAAGGCGAATTGGTGCTGACAATTTTGAGCAGTCTTGCAGAAAACGAGTCATTATCCATTGCAGAAAATAGTAAGTGGTCTATCAGACGTAGGTTCCAAAACGGAACATACAAAATTTCGTATCCTCCCTATGGTTACGATTATGTGGATGGAAAGCTATTTATCAATAAAGAACAGGCTGAAATCGTAAAGCGGATTTTTTCCGAGGCTTTGGACGGTAAAGGCACACAGAAAATTGCAGGTGGGCTAAATTCCGATAAAATCCCAACAAAGAGAGGTTCACACTGGACAGCGACAACTATCCGCGGCATTTTAAGCAATGAAAAATATACTGGGGATGTTCTTCTGCAAAAAACCTATACAGATGAGAATTTTAAGCGGCATTATAATCATGGGGAAAAAGATCAATACATGATAAAAGATCATCATGAAGCCATTATATCCCATGAGGAATTTGAAGCCGCCCAAGAGATATTAAAGCAAAGAGGAAAAGAAAAAGGTGTAATTAAGGGAAGCAGTAAGTATCAAAAACGCTACCCTTTCTCGGGGAAAATCAAATGCGCAGAATGTGGCAGCAGTTTTAAGCGTCGAATTCATGGCAGCGGTGACCGTAAATATATTGCATGGTGCTGCACAAAGCACATAAAGGACGCATCAAGCTGTTCCATGAAGTTTGTCAGAGAGGATGCGATCCATCAGGCCTTCGTTGTTATGATTAATAAGCTTATTTTCGGTCATAAATTCATTCTAAGACCATTGCTACAAAGCTTAAAGAAGACAAATTACTCAGATAACATAACTAAGATTCAGGAACTGGAAACTAAAATCAAAGAAAATACAGAGCGGGTTCAGGTGATTATGGGACTTATGGCCAAAGGATACCTGGAACCCGCTCTTTTTAATACACAGAAAAATGAGCTGCTCAAAGAAGCGGCTTTATTAAAAGAACAAAGAGAAGCATTAAAACGCGTAATCGATGGAGGCATGACTATCCTTGTTGAGGTTGAGAAGCTTCTTAAATTTGCAACGAAGGCTGAAAAGCAGATTGATGCATTCGATAGCAGAATATTTGAGGATTTTACCCACGAAATCATTGTGTTTTCACAAGAAGAAATAGATTTCAAAATGAAATGCGGGTTGAACTTAAGGGAAAGGTTGGTGAAATGATGAGCCATATACCTTTTGGATATACCATTCAAAACGGCAGGGCTGTCGTTAATGAAGAGGAAGCAGTTAAGATTGAGAAACTATTTGAGGCTTACCTTTCCGGTCTTTCTTTAACTGAAGCAGCCCAAAAAGCGGGCATTAAACGCTACCATACATCTATTGCAAGAATGCTTTCGGATAAACGGTATGTTGAGGACAAATTTTATCCGCCAATTATCAGCAAGGACACATTCGAAAAAGCACAACTGGAAAGACGCAGGCGAGCTGAGGCGCTTGGCAGGATTTATGAACATAAAGGAAATGAAAAGAAATGCCTGAATTTTAAGTTTCATGCTTCAATGCCAGATAAACTATACGATGATCCATTTCAGCAGGCAGAGTATGCTTATAGTCTTATTAGGAGCGAGGTGATTTCAGATGGCAATCAGGAATGTTACGGTGATTCCTGCCCGTAAGCGAATCGGGAATAGTGCAAAGGCCGAGGAATTGCCTAAGCTTCGGGTAGCAGCTTACTGTCGTGTTTCTACGGACAGCGAGGAGCAGGCAACCAGTTATGAAGCGCAAATCGAGCACTACACAAACTATATCAAAAGCAATCCCGAATGGGAGTTAGCAGGCATATTTGCAGATGAAGGTATTACCGGAACTAACACAAAAAAGCGTGAAGAATTTAACCGGATGATAGAAGAATGCATGCAGGGCAAAATCGATATGATAATTACGAAGTCTATCAGCCGGTTTGCAAGAAATACGCTGGACTGCCTAAAGTACATAAGGCAACTTAAAGAAAAAAATATTCCGGTTTACTTTGAAAAGGAAAATATAAACACATTGGATACCAAAGGGGAAATCCTGTTGACCATTATGGCGTCTTTGGCACAGCAAGAAAGCCAATCGTTAAGCCAGAATGTAAAACTGGGTATTCAGTACCGATATCAGCAAGGGAAAATTCATATCAATCACAACCGGTTTCTTGGCTATACAAAGGATAAGGATGGTAACTTAGTTATCGTACCTGAAGAAGCGGAGATCGTTAAACGCATTTACAGAGAATACCTCGAAGGTTCCAGTATGCTACAGATAGCAAGAGGTTTGGAAGCTGACGGAATATTGACAGGTGCAGGCAATCCCAGATGGCATACCAGTACCATCAATAAGATTTTGAGGAATGAAAAATATATCGGTGATGCGCTGCTGCAGAAAACCTATACGGTAGATTTTTTATCGAAGAAAAGGGTACCCAATAACGGTATAGTTCCACAATACTATGTAGAAAACAGCCATGAGCCTATAATCCCGCGTGAAATCTTTATGCAGGTGCAGGAACAGCTTGTCAAAAGAAGATGTGTGTATATAAGTAAGAATGGAAAGAAAAGAAACTATAGCAACAATCATCCTTTATCACAGATGGTTTTCTGCGGCAATTGCCATGAAATATTCCGCAGGGTTCATTGGAATAACCGAGGAAAGAAATCAATCGTATGGAGATGTGTTAGCCGATTAGAAAATACTGGTTTGTTTTGTACCGCCTCCACTATACTTGAAGATACGCTAAAAGAGAAAATTGTAGAAGCCATCAATATAGCAGTCAGCGGAAAAAACTCTTTTCTGGCTATACTGAAAGAGAATATTGAAACCGTATTAAGTGAGGATTTGGATGAGAGTACAGCAGATATTGATAAAAGGCTGGAAGAACTCCAAACCGAGTTGATCCAAAAGGCAAATTCAAAGGAGGACTACGATAATATTGTAAATGAAATTTATAGGTTACGGGACTTGAGGCAAGAAACACTTTCAAGAAACGCTCTCCGTCAAGATAAGCGGGATCGGATAGCTGAAATGACTGACTTTCTTAACACGCAAACCGGTGATATAACGGAGTTTGATGATAAACTGGTTAGAAAACTTGTTGAAAAAGCAATTGTATATGATGACAGGCTAGTGGTAGAGTTTAAGTCGGGGCTAGAAATAGAAATAAACTTATAGGATTGTAATAAGATTGCCGCCAGTTGAGAAGGAAAGTCTTCTTAAATTGGCGGCATTTTTATTTTATACAAATGTATAAACAAATAAATAGACAAATAAATAATTATCTTGTATAATTGTAGCGGGGTGGTTAATTATGGATATTAAAATTGATAGCTTAATTCCTTTTGATTCATTAAAAACAAATATAGAACATGTATTTTCTGTCGTTGATAAAAATGGAAAAGTCGTTCTGCTTAAAGATAATAAGCCGATTTATATAGTCTTAAAATATGATGAAAACCATTTAAGTGATGCAGGAATTGGCATGCAAGAGATGCCGAACTATACACTTCATGAAGCCATGAGAATTGTTTTATCTGAGGCAGAAAACAAGACGATGCATGCAGCTGAACTTGCCGATGAGATATATAGGCGCAGGCTGTATTTAAAAAAAGATGGCAGTAAAGCGCAATATACACAGATAAGGGCAAGGTGTGGGCATTATCCGGATATGTTTGAAGCTCTTCCGGGTAATATTATCAGGCTGAAGCAATCATAATTTTGAAAGAAAAAAGAGTAGGGGGATATTTTTATGGAAAACGAAATTAAGTTGTTGTCAATTAATGAAATAATAAAAGAAAAATTCCTTATCCCTTCATACCAAAGGGGATATAGGTGGGAAAAACGCCAAGTAACAGAACTGCTCGATGATATTTGGGAATTCTCCCAACAAGAAAGAAAAAAAGATGAGTTTTATTGCTTGCAACCTATAGTAGTAAAGAAAAATGGCGACAAGTGGGAGGTAATTGACGGACAGCAACGATTAACTACAATCTACATAATTTTGTATTTTTTAGGTAGAAAAAGATATGACATAGAATTTGAGACAAGAGAAAAAAGCAAAGAATTTCTACAGAATATCGATGTATCAAATACATCAAATATTGATTACTTTTTTATAGGACAGGCATATAAAACTATCAAAGAATGGTTTGAGTATAAAGAAAATGTTGAATCAGAATACACTGTTAGAGATGAATTTAGCATTGCATTAGGTAAGCTTACCAAAATAATCTGGTATGAAGTTAATGATGGTTCTAATCCCATAAATATTTTTACTAGGCTTAACATCGGGAAAATACCACTTACAAATGCGGAACTTATAAAAGCATTATTTTTACAAAAATCAAACAAGAATAATAACGATAATGACACTTTTAGGTTAAAACAATTAGAAATAGCTAGTGAGTGGGACAGAATTGAATATACTCTTCAAAATGACGAGTTTTGGAGCTTTATTAATAAAGAATTTAATGATATGCCAACAAGAATCGAATATATTTTTAATGCAATGGCTAAGAAAAGTTCAAGAGGGGATGACTTTTATACTTTTAGGTATTTTAATGAAAGATTAAGGCAACGCAGTGTTCAAGAGATTTGGGATGAAGTTAAGGCTTACTTTTTAACATTTGAAGATTGGTTTAATGACAGGGAATTATTCCATTTAATAGGTTATCTTGTAACTTGCGGAGAGAGAATTGAGCAACTCAAAGATGCAGCTGAAGGAAAAAGCAAAACTGAGTTTAGAAAATATATTGATAACAAAATCAGGCAACACGTTAATTATAAGATATCAGAACTGGATTATGAAAAGAACTCGAATGAAATTAAAAAAGTACTTCTACTATTTAATATAGAAACAATACTTAGAATGAAAACACACAATTATCGTTTTTCTTTTAATTCTTATAAAAGAGGAAAATGGAGCATTGAACACATTCACGCCCAGAATACTGACGGTTTGAGTACAGTAAAACAGTGGATGGCGTGGATTGAGGATCATATAAAAAGTTTAGAAAGAATTAATGCAAACAAATACAAAGAAGTCATTGAAAGAATGAAGTCTATAAATGAGGATAATATAAGTGCTGAATTATTTAATAAATTATTCGAAGAAGTTCAGAACTGTTTTAAAGACCAATTTAGTGATGATATGCATTTAATAAATAACCTAACTCTACTGGATAAGGACTTAAATAGCAGACTTGGCAATTCATTCTTTGATGTAAAGCGTGATATTATTATAAAAATGGATAAGGAAGGCTATTTTATCCCTATTTGTACTAGAAATGTATTTTTGAAGTATTATAGTAAGAATGCATCACATTTGCATTTTTGGGGTCCTGAAGACAGGAAGGATTACTATGATGAGATAATACATACTTTACAGAAATATTTGCCTAATCAAGCGGAGGTGAATAGTGATGCAAACAACTAAGTATACATTTTGGAAGCTAATAAATGAGTATAGAATTGAAATACCAATTATACAGAGAGATTATGCCCAAGGAAGAAATGTTGATAAAATACCAGAAATAAGGAAGGAATTTCTTGAAAGCCTTTATAATGCAATAGTTAATGAGAGCAATACATTAGATTTTGATTTTGTATACGGTTCTATAGAAGAACGAGAAGGGGATAAGGTATTACTGCCATTAGATGGACAGCAGAGATTGACCACTCTCTTTTTATTACATTGGTATCTTGCCACAAAGGAAAATAAAACTAGCAAGATAAAAGGTATACTTTCAAAATTTACTTATGAGACCAGAATAAGCTCTCGGGACTTCTGCTATTCGCTAGTAGAAAAAGGTGTTAAATATGATCTTGGCAAAGAAAATGATAAAATATCTGATTTAATTAAAGATGCTCACTGGTTTTATATGTCATGGATAAAAGATCCAACTATAAAATCAATGCTAACAATGCTTGATGATATTCATCTGACTTTTAGGGATACTCAAGATTGCTTTGAAAAACTAATACGTGATATTAATTCAGATCCTCCAATAACATTTAGATTTTTGGAACTTAAAAACTTTGGCTTAACTGATAACTTGTACATAAAAATGAATGCTAGAGGAAAACCTTTAACGGATTTTGAAAACTTTAAAGCAAAATTTACTCAGATAATTGATGATGTGTTGCCAGAAAAGCTTCTGGATTTTTCTTTAAAGATAGATAACGCCTGGACAGATGTTTTCTGGAAGTATAAAGAAGCCAATACTATCGATAATCCTTTTATGCGATATATATATTTTATTACAGAAATGCTTTATGTTGAAAACCAGAATGTATTACCTACAACAAATCCATTTTTATATAATGAAAATAATGTACCTAAAATCAATTATGAATTGATAAAATCTGTATATAGCAGGAAGGAGAACATTGAATTCTTAATAGATTCTCTTGATTTTTGGATAAAAATTCAAATGGATCCGGATAAATTTATTGACAACATTTTTTCAGAAAAATATGAAAAAGGTAAGCTGGTCATTTTTGATGGTAAAAGTAATCTTTGGAAAAGGTGTTTAAAGGGTGATTCTTTTGGAATAGCAGAAAAAATATTGCTTTATTCACTACTAAAACGTTGTATTTTTTTAAATCAGTACAGTTATAGTGTTGATTTAGTGGAATTTTTAAGAGTTATTCGAAATCTGCTGATGAGAGTACGTCAAGCGGTTAATACCAGATATACAAGCAATTTGCGTTTTGACTTTATGAAGAGACAGTTAAAAGATGTGACTGACTTGCTTATACAAAATCAAAATGTTTATCAAATATTAACTCAAAAGGGATTCAGTATGCCTGGATTTAGTAAAGATTCCGTAGATTCGGAAATAAAAAAGGCTACACTGATTGTTAATAATATAAATTTAAAAGAAAAAATTCATAAACTAGAAGACAATCCATTATTTAAAGGATGTATTGATAATGTTTTGGAAATAGTTGTAGGAAACCCCGCTATAGATTTGGATTCAATTATAACTGACATATGGTCAAACAATAGTTCAACCGTTATAAAAGCTTTACTTTCGATAGGAGATTATTCTGTTATTATAGGTTACAGTCAACTTGGTGCAAGAAAGTACTTTGGAGGAGATGGAGAATGGAATATTATTCTTACAAGGACCACAAACGAATCACAGAAAATCAAAGAAATACTAAAGGAATTTATATGTAAATATATTACAATAAAGGGTTCCACTTCAGAAGAGAAATTGAAAAATATAATTATTGATTATTTAAAACAAGCAAAAAGGGATTGGAGATATTACTTTATAAAATATGGAGGGTTTGTTGATAATAAAAAAAATCTTTATGCATGGCTAAATGAATATGAGTTGAGAAAACTTAATGGAAACTCGCTACTGGCTTACCACATCAATCCATATGTCAGGACGGTCGCTTTGAAAATTGCAGATAAAACCATTTGTAATGTTAATGAGTGCTATGGTATATACAGTGATCTTAGTCCGCTGAAATTAAGAAATAATATAACTCTGGAAAGCCTCAAAGACGGCTGGAAAGTAAAATTTCCTGAAGATTATGTTTCGAGGAATGGAAAACAAGAGTTTAATAATTTAATTGCTATCGCTAATTCTAAAAATGAGTACTGGCTAAAGGAAACTGATGACAAAGATAGGATTGAAATAGCTGTTGAATTCATAAAGGCTTTGGCCTAGAGTCTTTATTTCACTTGACTGGTATTACACACTATAAAGATGATGAAACTTCAAGAAAAAATTAAGGGCAAATCAATAAATCGTAAAAGAACAGGAAATAAGCAGATGCTTATTTGAAAAAGTTGATTTGTTCCCTTGAACGTTCGTTTTCGGGGAAAATGCCCAAAAACCCATTGATATATTCCCACGAACGCAAGGTTCAAAAAACAGCCCAAGACATCAATCCAAGCGGCTCGTTCCACGTGGAGTGCGTTGCCTTGATGCAGAATGTAAAAAATAAATAGAAGCCTAAAAAACGGCTTGAATACAGGGTTTTCAGGACATTTGTCATCTACCGAAAACGTGTTTTTTGGTAGCGGTAATGTCGGAAAGCCCTGTTTTTTTGTTTGTGTAACTGTTCTCGGAAACACATCCACAGTCGTTTGAGGCGGCTTTTTGCGGGCAGGGTTGTGTAGACGGAAAAGACGAGATTTGGAATAATTGATATGTTTGCGGAAACATGTCTATATATAGTTTTGATAAGGTTTAAATCCCTTATCCTCGTCATATTTGTACGCTGGACTTGATGGATTTATGTCAATATAGTAGACACAAAAACTCAAATTTTTATGCAGTTTTTCTTAAAGCATCTTCAAGCTGTTGAGGAGTCATATAACCGAT
>NZ_JAFBEP010000036.1 GCF_016908775.1 Defluviitalea raffinosedens
TACTTTTGCCCTTTTGCCATTGTAGACACTTCCTTCCCTTTTTATATTTTAAGGTGTTCGGCTTTTTGTGTCTACACTAATATACTAACACCAAAAGCCGCTCTTATTCATATGGAACATTGTATTAAGTTGATTGATCAGGCGGCGTTCGTATTCATCTCGTAAAGTATTCAACTCTTTAAAATTGTTAAGTATTTGCTGCAACTGTTCATCTTCTGTAGTGTAATTTAGGTTATAATTAAAATTTCCGTTTCTTGCAGCATCTATTTGTGCCTGGCTTTCTTTAAGTAATTGCTGCAAATCGTTTTTTTCTTTTGTTTTTTTAAACATGTTGGTCTCTCCTTATCTAGTATCTTCTTGCTGTTAATTTTTCTGCTAAAAAATATAGATCAAACTTTAATTCAAACAAAAAAGAATAGGTTGCCCTATTCTTTTTATTCATGATGAATGAAAAGATTTATGGATTTATCTTGATAAAGTCTTTTCATTTTTGGAATAATGGGTAACCTACAGGTTTCTTGAAAGAAATGAAGAGGAGACTTAGCATTAATTAAATACGACATATCATTTGAGAGACAAATCTGTTGAAATTTATATGGAAGATAAATAAGTATACCAATTTCAAATTTACTCGTTGGTATAATCGGAAGATAGAACGCAATTACAGTCTGGGAAAATGTTATGTCGCTTTTTGTGGCGGAGAATAGACGTAGATCAGCAAACTATGAGTATCACATTTATCAGGAAGGTTGGAAATGTTTTAGTCATGTATTTGTTGATTTAGCCCAGGGCAATGTCCAGAATCATCATCAATGTAAACCCGATGGCGGTGCCGATTGTTCCGATGTTGCTGTGTGTACCGGATTGGGCTTCTGGAATCAGCTCCTCGATTACAACATAAATCATGGCGCCCGCGGCAAAGGATAGGATATACGGTAGGACTGGCATGATATGTGAAGTCAGAATAATTGTCAAAAGTGCTCCGATTGGTTCCACGATACCGGAAAGGAACCCATATGAAAAGGCTCTGCGTTTGGATATTCCTGTGCTGAGCAGCGGCATAGAGATAATTGCACCCTCCGGAAAGTTCTGAATTGCAATCCCGATAGCAAGAGCAAAGGCGCTGGCGCCTGTAATGTTTATGTTGCTCGCGGAAGATCCGGCGAATACAACACCTACAGCCATACCTTCCGGGATGTTGTGTAAGGTGACGGCCAGAACAAGCATTAACGATTTACTGAATGTAGATTTGCGCCCTTCTGGTTTTCCCGCATCCACATGCAGGTGAGGAATAATAGTATCCAGCAAAAGCAGGAATCCTGTGCCGAGAAGAAATCCGACGGAACACGGGAGCCATACGATACCGCCTTGTTCGGCCGTCATATCGATAGCTGGAATAAGCAAGGACCAAACTGAAGCGGCGATCATTACGCCGGAAGCAAATCCGAGCAAGGCTTTTTGTACTTTTGGATTCATTTCGCCTTTTAGAAAAAAGACCATTGCTGCACCGAGCACAGTTCCTGCCAGGGGAATGATAAGTCCAATTGTGGTTATCATTGTGTTACTCATAGCGTTCATCCTTTCAAAACATAACGAAATATTTTCTTTTATTATATCATTTAATATGACTATGACAAGCATCGAGGAAATTATAGATTCTTTTTAAATTCTATTAGTATAATTGCAGGTAATATGTCTTATCGAATCTTGGAAGAAACGAATGAACAGCAGAAAGTCCCAGAGAAAGTAAGGATAATCTTTGTACGATGAATTTCCAGATCAAAAGAAAAAAAGTAAGATGACCTGGTTCGGGTACAGTCAGAGTAACAGTGACTGAAGGAAAAATAGACAACTTAGAGAACGTGATGGAATGCTTTATACAACAGAAATGTTAAGAAGGGCAAGGGCAATAGATTTATGGGTAACGTTAAAAGGATTAGGAAAGCAAGGTGTTTCAGAATTAGTATGGGAATTGCATCAAAAAGCTGTTTATTTTTCTGAACTGCTTAAGGAAGCAGGCTTTGAAATACTTAATGATGTTGTGTTTAATCAAGTATTAGCCAGATATGAATCAGATAAGAAAACAAGTAAATTAATTAAAGAAATCCAGGAATAGGGTGTTTGCTGGCTTGGAGGATCGAAATGGAATGGGAAGACGGTGATGAGAATTAGTGTAAGCTCCTATAAAACCACCTATGAGGATATTGATCGATCAGTAAAAGAAATTCTGAGAATAATAGAAAGTAATGGATAAGAACATACCGAGGGGGATTTTTATAGGGGAAAAATGTAGGCGATACTCGAACAGAAGAAATTAGAAAAATATAAAAATGTTGACTATTTTCCGCAATGCGGATATTATTGGTATATAATGGTTTATTTTAATATAAACGTTCATAGTATTAGAGATATGCCAAGACAGATTAGACCTTACAGCCAAAACTGGCCCCAAAAGGTGAATAATGGAAATGGAGGATTGTAGCGAATGAGTAGTAGAACGGGTTTTATTACTAAGTACGGATGGTATGCGCTATTGATTGCTATAATAGGAGATCTGTTAATTCCATTTATACTTGCACCTTTTTATGAAGGATATAGTAACACTTCAATGACTATTAGTGCATTGGGAAATAGTCAAAGTCCTGTTAGATCAGTATTCAATATATGGATGTTCATTGAAGGTATATTATTTTTGGCTGCTATTCCTGCACTTTATGATAATTATCATAAAGTGTCAAAGATCCTTCTCTTTATGACCATAATCTTTATAATCATCTTTGCTGTTGGAGCTTGTATCTTAACCTGCTTTTTTAGCGTTAATGAATCAAAAGATGTGGTTACTGCTGCTTCAATAATCCATGGTGTAGGTTCGGTTATAGGTTTTACTTTATTCTTATTTGTTCCACTGTTACTAGCTATCCTTTCATTCAAAGGCAATGATAAAATAACCGGAATAATATCCGTGATTTCATTTATACTTGCTTTTCTATTTTTTGTGTTGTTTATTTTAGCGGATAAACCAGAATTCTCTAAAACCATAGCTGCAAAAGAAGGCCTATGGCAAAGAATGAATTTACTATTTATGTATTTGCCCCTTGGATACATTTCATTGACTAATATTTATAAATTGATTAGGTAATACTGACACCGATTAGGTGAATAAATGTATGTATAAACTTTACAAACGTTGCATCCATTACTTTTCTTTAATTAGCTTACAAATTAAGCTAAAAGAGAATAAAAGGAGTGGAAGGAATGAGTCTGGAATTCAGAATTGAACAAATGGATGCTTTTCGTGTAGTTGGTATTGGAATACATACTACTAACGAGAATGATCGCTGCAGGACAGAGATTCCTAAATTATGGGGTGAAATAATCCAACAGGGGAAGATCGATGAAATTTTTGCATTGTCAAATCAATCTCCATCTGGAATAATTGGTATTAATTTATATCATACAGATGCTTTTGACGGGAGAAAGTTCGATTATTACATTGCTAGTTCCACAGATAAGCCGATACCAGAGGGGATGGTTGAGTTTACAGTACCAGCGGCTACATGGGCAGCATTTCCCTGTAAAAGAAACGAGATTGCAGATGTTGAAATTCGTGTTTTTACTGAATGGCAGCATACTTCAGATTATGAATTGCTTAATAAGGGCTATGATACAGGAGAGATGAAGTCGCAAGCTCCTGATATGGAGGTAAATGAATTGGCTGGATAGGCTTAATTAAGCAGTCGAGTACATTGAAAGTCATTTGCAGGATGAGATTGATTACGAAGAAATAGCTGATATTTTTGGATATTCGGGTTACCATGTTCAACGCGTTTTTGCAATGGTGGCAGGAATACCACTTTCAGAATATATTCGCAACAGAAAACTATCAAAGGCTGCCGTGGAGCTTTAAAACGGCGAAGATAAGTGATAGATGTTGTTCTTAAATATGGATATAGCTCAGCAATTCGTTTAATAGGGCTTTCAAGGCATTTCCAGTCGTAGGTGTTAAGCTGCATACTACCCTGGAGAAACGGAGAGTGTTATAAAAGTATTCCATCATTTTGGAGCAGTTGAATGCAAGCAGGGAGGCAAAATGGTATTTTAGCTCTCATGAATCAAGAACCTACTGGTCTTCTGGGTATAAGCAATTACTCCCATAATTTGACTAGCAGTGATTTTGACTATTATATCGCATGCTCATCGATCAACCAACTCCGGAAGGAATGGAGGAATTTATCGTTAAGAAAGCAACTTATGCAATATTTCGCTGTAATGATGCAAACTCTGATGCGATACAAAAGTTAGAAAACAGTATTGTTATGGAATGGCTTCCTACAAGCGGATATGAGTTTGCGAATGCTCCGGATATCGAATTGTATGATATAAATGGAAAGGCAGAGATTTGGATCCCTATTAAAAAAGTATCAAGGACGGTCGCCCAATAGTTTCACTTGTTTCATGGGCCCCATCGTTAGCAGCATTGCTGCCGTAATAGGCGTTATATTTATGATATTAGTGATAAGAAACTCCGTGAATTAGGAAAGTCTATTTTCACGGAGTATTATATTGTGCAAAGATCAGAGATTAACACTTTTGCTTAAATTTAGCAAATTATCAGCAGTATGATCAATTATGCTAAATGAAGCTAATATTTCCTGCATTACGGATGACTGAACAGATGTATCTGATGCAATTGATTTTATTTGCTCAAGTGACTTAGATGTAATTGCTTTTGTATTGGAAATAACTTCGGCAATTTCCCGTCCATATTTTGAGGTTTGATCACTGCTCATTGTTATCTCCCTAATTTCTTGATTAGAAGTTTCTTGCAGGCTTTTTAATTTTTTGAAAGATTCTCCTACATTTTTAACCAAATCAATTCCTAATTTAATGGTTGCAGAACTTTGGTCTATTGAATTTACGGCTTTTGTAGTATCTTCTTGTATCTGATTTACGAGATTTGAAATATCTTTTGCTGCAGTTGATGATTTTTCAGCAAGACTTCTGATTTCATCAGATACTACGGCAAAACCCTTACCATGTTCACCAGCTCTTGCGGATTCAATTGCTGCATTTAATGCCAGAAGATTGGTCTGTTCTGTTATAGCGGTAATAATCTCTATAATCTTGCCAATTTCTTCTGATCTAGAGCTTAAACTATTTATGATGATTTTATTTTGTTTCGTAGACAATTCAATGTCTTCCATATAGCTTATTGCCTGGTTAATGATCTTTTCGTTTTCTTCTGTTGCTGCAGATGTATCCTGAGATATTTCAGATAACTTAAAAGTTTTTGCAGATATGGATTCAAGAGCATCTGATATATTTGCAACAGTAGTATTGGTATTTTCTATGTATTGTAAATTCTGTTCACATCCTAAGGATGCGCGATCTGCATTCTTATTGATATTTTCATTTGAAGCAGTAGCTTGTTCAATTGCTTGTAAAAGCTGTTTTACAGAAGAGGAAAGTGTTTCCGAAGCATTCTTGGAACTATTCATAACACCTTGCAAATTATTAATATATAATAAAGATTGCTCTTCTGTTTTGGATAAATTATTAAGAATGTTTCTTGTTCTATTGGCTATCCATATGAAAATTGCAGATAAAATGATTATTTCCAGGATAAATCCTGCTGTATCAGCTACATAATGACCAAACGGGTCATCAGAATAAATAGGATTTGATGTTAATTTAGGATAATTCGTGATAATAATAATTAAGCATTGAAAGATGGAGGCCATTATAGTAAGCTCTTTGTCAAAGTAAATACAACTCATTGCAATAGGTAATATTAAGGCTATATAGATATCTATCTGATTGCTTAAATTGAGTATACCTATAGCCACCCCTGCCATAGCAATTGTATAATATTTTAAAAATTGACTGTTGACACCTATCTTTCTTAGTATGAAGGGGGAGATGGTAGCTATAGCTCCAATTAGACAGTATGTAATTAAATTGGCTAGATTATCAATATAAAATATACCTGACCATCCAAGAAGAATTAAAGCTGGGAAAGCTAAGGTTGAGATGAGTAAAATATTGGTTGTGGATTCGTTTGCAATTTCATCATTTTTGTGGATAAAATGTTGCTTTGTCATTGGTCGTATACCTCCTCTGGTTTGTATGAGTGCATAAAGAAAGTCTGAAAATATTGATCATTTATGATAATAAAGGTCTGAAGGCATACTGAAAAGCTTTCAGACCTTTAAATACAACAGTTATGTGAAATGTATGTTAATAGCAGGCGACAATCCGCCTGCAAAAATATCATTTTTTAAATAAATTATTGAAATAGACGCCCTTTACATAGTGCTGAGTTCACCTAAACTTGACTCCAGCTATTATAAAAACAGTCATAGTAAAGGGATCGTTAAAAATGTTCTTAATCGGTCCGTAATACTCACCTCCCAATGGATACAGATATTATATCATGGTAGTGTGTATCTTGTAACAGATTATTAGATTATTTTGCATTGTGAAATCGAAAGGGAAGAAGGAAAATTGTCTTTTACCTGGATCATCACTGTACTGTATATCATTTCGGTAATCTTTTCATATCCTTTCTGGAATTATATCTGAATCCTCAATATGCCAGAAAAAACGGCGATTTTTCAAAATAAACGAAAAAATCATCGATATGTTCCTACCTACTGCTCCTATTGAGAATGATTCAGAGATCAATTCCATCCATTTGCCTATGTCTTAAATATTGATATTGATATCGAACATTAAAAAATGACATGGATGTAACCGTTTGTTATAATTAAGTTGTAACATATAGCAGTAATCAAAAGCTGCTGAAAAAGCCATTGACCTGTTTCTACAAATAGAGACTGTAAAAAACAGCCTGATGTTGGAGGAAGGAGGAAGGGGATGACACTTTTGCTTTAAAAGAATATTAAGGAATTATTTTTGGAAATGGAATATATGCAAATTCAAATCTCACAATAGTAGATGATGGGCATGTGTATGTAGGTGATAAAGTAATGTTTGGACCCAATGTAACGATAGCAACTGCAGGTCATCCGGTTGATCCAGTACTAAGGGCAAAGGGATTGCAATTTAATAAAGATGTATATATTGGAGAAAATGCATGGATAGGAGCAGGTGTAGTTATTCTTCCTGGGGTTCATATAGGAAAGAACACAATTATAGGTGCTGGAAGCATTGTTACAAAAGATATTCCTGACAATGTGGTGGCAGTTGGAAATCCATGCAGAGTTCTTAGAAAAATCAATGAAAGAGACAAGGAATATTACTATAAAGATGAGAGAATAGATTGGGAGAATATTATTTTTTAGTCCAACGGTTCATAAAAAGCCTTTCAGACTTTTATTCCATCAATCCAAGAGATGTTGAGGTGGTTCATTGTGAAATTGCATCCAATTACAGACATACCGAAAAACAAAGTAACAGAGTTTTTTAAGTCGCATTGGGGAAGTTCCAAAATGGTTATTTCCAGTGGAGTTTTTGACTGTAGTGAACTGGATGGCTTTGCAGTTTTAAATGATGAAGGAGATATTATTGGTTTAGTTACATATATCATCAGAGATCATGAATGCGAGATTATATCTTTAAACAGTATTGAAGAAGGAAAAGGGATCGGGACATCTCTGATTAATGAAATTGAAAATATTGTCATTAAAAATAATTGTAAACTCATTAAATTAGTAACAACAAATGATAATTTATTAGCATTAAGGTTTTATCAAAAACGTGGCTTTATTCTGTCCAGGATTATAAATAATGCAGTTGAGGAAGCGAGAAAGCTAAAACCAGAGATCCCCTTAATCGGTAATGATGGTATACCAATCAGAGATGAAATCGAGTTGATTAAGGTTTTAAGTTAATGGAGGTTTACATATTACCAATAAAAGTTTTTAGCTGGAAGTTGAAAGGAATCGGATAAAAGAGCTGTAAAAGCCATATTTACTCGTTAAGTATCAGGTTGAGGGTGTAGGAGTGAATGGGTGAATGTGTATTTGGCAAGGGATAATTACCCTTGACAGGGTAAAATGGGATATGTTAGAATATTCGCCAAAGCAATGACGAAGAGAAGTAGCATGAATTATCGTTCACAGAGAGCGGGGGATGGTGAGAGCCCTGCAAAGTGAATTCATGTGAATAACACTTCACCAGCTTCAATCTGAAAGTCATATTGCATATGACGAGTAGGTGCGACGTAAGCCGTACGTTACAATGGCAGACACTAAGAAGTGACTGTACGAAGTGGTACAGTAATTCAGGTGGCACCGCGGACGATGATTATGCTGTTCGCCCTGAAATGTTTATTTCGGGCGAGCAGCTTTTTTATATTTATAGGTGCTCTCCCGACACAGTGAATCGAAAAAAAGATGAGAAAGGGAGATGTTATGTCAGAGATTTATCGTACCAAAACAATGAATCAAATCACCGAAGAAGATATTGGTACCGTCCTTAAAATTGCCGGTTGGGTTGAAAACATCCGGGACCACGGGGGTGTGTCCTTTATCGACATTAGGGATATGTACGGTGTCATGCAGGTGGTATTCAGAAATATTGAGCTTCCAAAAGGCATCAGAAAAGAAGAATGTCTATCCATTGAAGGTGTGGTGGAAAAACGGGATGAGGAAACCTATAACCCCAAGATTCCCACCGGTACTATTGAGCTTGCGGCGCAAAAAGTCACGGTTCTAGGCAAGGTCTATAAGGATCTTCCGTTTGAAATCGCCACCTCCAAGGAAATTCGTGAGGAAGTGCGTTTAAAGTACCGTTACCTTGATTTGAGAAACCAGAAGGTAAAGGATAATATTCTGTTCAGGTCTCAGGTTATTAGCTTTTTAAGACAGAAGATGACCGAGATGGGCTTTGTTGAAATTCAAACCCCGATTCTGTCGGCATCTTCTCCCGAAGGAGCAAGGGATTATATCGTTCCATCCAGAAAGTTTAAAGGAAAATTCTATGCATTGCCTCAGGCACCGCAGATCTATAAGCAGTTGCTGATGGTTTCAGGATTTGACAAGTATTTTCAGATTGCCCCATGTTTCCGTGACGAGGATGCACGGGCCGACCGCTCTCCGGGCGAGTTCTATCAGCTCGACTTTGAAATGAGCTTTGCCACCCAGGAAGACGTTTTTCGCGTGGGCGAGGAGGTGCTGGCTGCAACTTTTAAAAAGTTTGCACCCGAAGGGTATGAAATCACCCAGGCACCGTTCCCTGTTTTCAGCTACAAACAGGCCATGCTGGAATTTGGTACCGACAAGCCGGATCTGCGCAACCCCTTGCGTATTATTGACGTGACAGATTTCTTCCAGAAATGTGCATTTAAACCTTTTCATCACAAGACAGTCAGAGCCATCAAGGTTCATGCGGATATGTCCAAGGGCTTCCATGAAAAACTGCTGGAATATGCACTGTCTATCGGTATGGGTGGACTCGGCTACCTTGAAGTTCAGGAGGATATGACCTACAAAGGCCCTATTGACAAATTCATTCCCGAAGAAATAAAAGGGGAGCTGGCCCAAATTGCCGGACTTATTCCCGGTGATGTTATATTCTTCATTGCCGATAAGGAAAAGCTTGCTTGTAAATATGCAGGGCTAATCCGCAATGAACTGGGCAAGCGTCTTGATATCTGTGAGAAAAATGCTTACCGTTTCTGCTATGTCAATGATTTTCCAATGTATGAAATCGACGATGTGACCGGAAAAATACAATTTACCCATAACCCCTTCTCCATGCCGCAGGGTGGACTGGAGACCCTTAACACCAAGAATCCTCTGGACATTTTGGCTTACCAGTATGACATTGTCTGCAACGGCGTTGAACTTTCCTCGGGCGCAGTCCGAAACCACGACCTGGATATCATGGTCAAGGCTTTTGAGATAGCGGGTTATGATGAGGAGACTTTGAAAAAGAAGTTCGGAGCGCTCTATAATGCATTCCAGTACGGAGCACCGCCCCATGCCGGCATGGCTCCTGGAGTTGACCGTATGATCATGCTCCTAAGAAACGAGGAAAACATCCGCGAAGTGGTGGCTTTTCCTATGAACAGCAACGCACAGGATCTGATGTGTGGTGCACCAGGCGAAGTGACCGAGCAGCAGTTGCGTGAGGTGCATATTAAAATCAGAAATTAAGCGTTTTTAAATCATTCCGGCGCACTTGACGGCCGGGAGTTATCAGAAATGGAGTGAGGATTATGGCAATTTCAAAAACCGAGATAGAAAAACTTGCAAAACTTGCAAAGCTGAACTTCTCGGACGAAGAGCTTGAGCGATTTACGGCTGAATTTGATGAGATTATCGCATTTGCGGATACCATCAACCAATCCATTGAAGGCGGGACCGAACAGATCAGAAGTGTGGGCGCCAGAGTGGTCTCATTTGATGACCTGCGCCCTGATGAAGTGGAACCGTCCCTGCCTAATGAAAAAATCCTTTCCAATGTCGAAGGGTATAATGGATTTTTCAGCCTGGAAAGGAGTAAAAAATGAGAGCAGGAATATCTGAACTGGCCAAAAAGCTTCGTAACCGCGAAGTTTCTGCGGTGGAGCTGACAAAAGCATATATTGATGCCATTGAAAAACTGAATCCAACCCTCAATGCCTATGTGCATTTGACCTTTGATACCGCTATGAAGGCTGCCCAAGAAGCCGACCAAATGCTTAAAGAGGGCGATGCACCCTTGCTCTGTGGCATACCCATGGCTCTGAAGGACAATATTTGTACTGACGGACTTACCACCACATGCTGTTCTAAAATCCTGAAAGACTTTAAGCCTTACTATGATGCTACCGTCTGGGAAAAGCTGAAAGCCCAGGGGGCAGTGCTTTTGGGCAAGACCAATATGGATGAGTTTGCCATGGGAAGCACCTCAGAAACCAGTTGCTATGGGGCGCCATTAAATCCCAGAAACACGAATTATGTTACCGGCGGTTCTTCTGGCGGTTCGGCTGCGGTCGTTTGTGCAAATCTTGCGGCATACAGCTTAGGCTCGGATACAGGTGGTTCCATCCGTCAGCCAGCCTCTTTCTGCGGAGTAGTGGGACTTAAACCCACCTATGGTGCGGTATCCCGCTATGGGCTTATTGCTTACGGCAGTTCTCTGGATCAGATCGGACCCCTGACAAATAGTGTGAAGGACGCTGCCATCGTTTTCGAAGCAATCAAAGGCGGAGACAAACGGGATCAGACCAGTGCGGATTATGAGTATGATTCTTCTTTGGCTGAATGCCTGGATAGGGATATTAAGGGCATGCGCATCGGTGTTGCCCAAGAATTCTTTGATGGAATCAATCCAGAGATTAAATCAAAGATTGAGGAAGCCATAAAGTTGTTTGAAAGAAACGGTGCTGTAATAGAAAACATCAGTCTACCGGCTTTGAAACTTGCGCTTCCGGTATATTACATTATCGCCTGTGCTGAAGCCTCCTCCAACCTCGGACGATATGACGGCATCCGTTATGGCTATCGAACATCCTCTTATACCAGCATTGAAGACATGATTGTCAAAACCAGAAGCGAAGGGTTCGGCGATGAAGTTAAACGCCGCATCATGCTGGGAACCTATGTGTTGTCCAGCGGTTATTATGATGCTTACTATAAGAAAGCTTGCCTGATTCGTGAAGAGATTAATCGGGAATTTGCTACCGTCTTTGAAAAATGTGACGTGCTTATTGCTCCTACGGCGCCTAATACAGCATTCCCTCTAAACTACAAAGGGGCAAGCCCGGTTGAGATGTATTTGTCGGATATCTGTACTGTGCCCGTTAATATTGCAGGGGTTCCGGCCATTTCAGTTCCTTGTGGGGAGGATGCTAAAGGGCTTCCTGTCGGCATGCAGCTCATTGGCAGAAGGTTTGGCGAGGCAACTGTTCTCCAAGCAGCTCATTTTTATGAGCAAAGTGCCGGCCAAGTGATTGGTGTTTACGAAGGAGGTGTCGGGATATGAATTATGAAATAGTCTGCGGCATTGAAACCCATATTGAGTTGGCAACCAAAACCAAGATTTTCTGCGGCTGCACCACCGAATTCGGGGGAGAGCCCAACACCCATTGCTGTCCTGTTTGTACCGGCCAGCCGGGGGCTCTTCCCATCCTTAACCAAAAAGTGGTGCAATACGCCATTAAAGCCGGACTGGCACTGAACTGCAAAATCAATACCAAATCCCATATGGACCGAAAAAATTATGTATATCCCGATTTACCAAAAGCTTACCAGATTTCTCAATATGACGAACCTCTGTGTGAAAATGGTTATATCGAGCTTGATAGCGGCAAGCGTATCGGCATTACCCGAATTCATATCGAGGAGGATGCCGGAAAACTCGTCCATGAGGACGGGTATACCTATATTGACTATAACCGTGGCGGTGTTCCACTGATTGAGATTGTTTCTGAACCAGATATTTCTTCTGCCGAAGAGGCAAAAGAGTATGCCGAAAAGCTGCAGCTGATTATGCGCTATATTGGTATATCAGACTGCAAGATGCAGGAAGGATCTATGCGCTGTGACGTCAACCTTTCGCTGCGAAAGCCTGGTGATCCCAATTTTGGCGTGAGAACCGAAATCAAGAATATCAATTCCCTAAGTTTTATTCAAAAGGCTGTTATGGCCGAGGCGGAAAGGCAGGCGGATATTCTGGATGCGGGAGGAACCATTGTTCAGCAGACCATGCGTTACGATGAAGCAACCAATAGCGTTACTCCTATGCGTGATAAGGAAAACTCTGATGATTACCGATACTTCCCTGATCCCGACATTTTGAGATTTAGTATCGATGAGGAAAAAGTAGAAGAAATTCAAAGATCCTTGCCTGAGCTTCCCTTTGACAAGCTCAAACGATACATGAATGTCCTGGGGCTTCCTGAAGCCACAGCCAAACAGATTTTCAGATACAGGAAGGTAGCTGAATTTTTTGAAGGTGCTCTGGCTGAGGGAGCAAGTGTTAAAAATACGGCTAACCTGATTGTTGGTACCATTTTTTCCAATATGGACACTGAAGAGGAAAAGGAACTATTTGCTATTAAAATTTCGGCCTCCCAATTTGCAGCACTTGTAAAGCTTGCTGATGAGAAAAAAATCAACATAGGAGTTGCCCAGAGCACCTTGCAAAAGATGCTGGAAACCGGCAAATCAGTAGAGGAGTTTATCAAGCCGGAGGACCTTGTGGGTATCTCTGATGACGTGCTTGAAAGTTTATGTAAGGAAGCCATTGACGCCAATCCCAAAGCGGTAGCCGATGTCAGAAGCGGTAAGGATAAAGCCATCAATACGATGTTTGGCTACATTATGAAGAAAACTGGCGGTAAGGCAGATATTCGCAAAGCTGAAACTTTGTTGAGAAAATTGATCGGAGAATAAAAATGCAGGATATAACAATAGCAGCGTCACTGAAAAATTGTAAATGTCCAAGGGGTATGGAAAGGATGTACCAAGGAGGGCGAGTATTTTTCACAATATGATGCAATATTAAAAAAGATGAAATTCTAATTGACAAATTCTTGCAATTGCTGTTATAATTAATATAAATAGAAAAATAAACATTTTTAGTAAGATGATCAGAAAGCAGATGGATTGCAAACCTATAGAAAGATTCTGATCCTGGAATCTGAAGCATCTAAATAGTGTTTTATCAGAAACAAAGGCGTTTCACCAAGAGAGTGGAACGCCTTTTTTGTATTTAAGAATACTACCTGCTATGCAGGTAGTTCTGAAAAGCTTTTAGCGATAAGTATGACATAAAAGACCTCCTTTTGTTACAATAAAATT
>NZ_JAFBEP010000037.1 GCF_016908775.1 Defluviitalea raffinosedens
TCGGTTATATGACTCCTCAACAGCTTGAAGATGCTTTAAGAAAAACTGCATAAAAATTTGAGTTTTTGTGTCTACTATATTGACATAAATCCATTTTGGGAATTATATCTGGAAGATATTCGATTCGACAGTCCAAAAAATCGAATAGTTATTTCTCCTGAACTGCAAACTCTTCTTGGATATAATTCTGGTGAACTTAAAAATAATTTAAAAGAACTTTTACATATTACACATCCTGATTTTCAAGCATCCATAAACGAAATGCTCGAAAAACACTTACAGGACTTTACAGGAAAAACGCCATTTGATATGGTTCACTTAATGAAATTTAAAGATGGTGAATATCGCTGGGTTCGTACTCATGGTTATACCTTGCGTCTCGAAGATGGCAGACCATATTATATGATAGCTGTTATTACAGACATTCATAATGAAGAAGTATATCTTAAAGAATTAGAAGCTTATAAGACCCGCTACAACTTAATTAGTGAAGTATTAGAAGAATCTCCCTGGGATATGGACGTAAAAGATAAGGATATCAATAATTTTAATAACCCTTGTTGGTAGTCTGATCAATTCCGCCGTGCTTTAGGCTATAAAGACGAAACGGATCTTCCAAATGTCATATCTACTTTGGCAGATATTTTACATCCAGACGATTTAGAACCTGCCTTTGCTGCATTTGGTGCACATGTTAGCGACAGAACCGGAAGAACTCCTTTTAGTATGGAATACCGTCTGCGTACCAAATCAGGAGAATATCGTTGGTTTGCTGCCAATGGTAAAACAGCCCGTGATAAAGACGGCAATCCACTACGTGTAGCAGGTACATTCCGAGATATTACACATTTGAAACTAAAAGAACAAAATGTAGCAGAAACCACTGCCCGTATGGAGGAATTATCAAACTCTATTGATGAAATGGTGGGGGCTATTTCAGAGATCACAGTTCGAGCACAGCAACTTGCCATTACACAAGAAATAACTACGAAAACTGCCAATGAAGTAAAAATGTTGGCAGATGAAACACAGGAAATATCTGAATTAATTAGATGGGTTGATAATCAAACAAATTTACTTGGCTTAAATGCTGCGATTGAAGCTGCCCGCGTAGGTGAACATGGAAAAGGCTTTGCAGTTGTAGCAGATGAAGTTCGTAAGTTAGCGGATAATTCTTCCCAGGCCACAGGTAATATTGAAAATATATTGAGTAAAATAAAAGAATCCATTGATGCAATTATTAAGCAAATGGATGAGGTAAATGAATTAGTACAGACTTAGGCAGCTCTTTCCGAGGAAGTAAATGCTTCAGTTGAAGAAATTAATAAAATGTCAGCAAGTATTGTGGAATTCGCTAAACGTTCCTAGAGCATTAGAATATATACCATCTTCCAGGTGAGAATTAGATATAAGTGTCTCATCAGGAAGATGGTTTTTTAATGACGGCTGAGTCTTCTTTAAGGATTTTAAAGAAGTAAAAGAAGTATATGTAGAGTTGTAATAGAAGAAATCGCTCTGAAAGAATTATATAAAATTAAAAGACGAATAGGGCGAATTTAAAAATCCTTAAAAACAGTATATCCCCCTGTCCTGCTTTATTGCGATATATGAAGTATGTCATATATTATGCCTTTTTCATCTTTCACTTTTTGTAAATCATCTATAAAGTAAAACACATGGTACTTCCATTTGTCTGGATTATAAATTACTACATACTCTGCATTTTCAATTTCAGGAATCGCTTCTTTGATATGATTTTTTAAGTTGTTTAAACTCTCTTTAGGTTCTATTTCCCCTACTATTTCAAATAAGAAATTGCTCTCTTTAATTCTTTGCGTTGTGGTATCAATTAATGGTATTCCGATATTTACATTTTGCCATCCAAATGACGTTATAATATTATCATAAAATCCCTCAAACAAGAATTTATTTAATCCTTGACTGTCTTTCCAAAGATACAATGGCGAATAAGTATTTTGCAAATTATTATTTATTCCCTTTTCTGTTATTAAATATAGTTTGAACTTTAGACCATAAAATCCATCTGTTTTATAACCATTATCCTTGACTCTCTTCCTTATAATATCCATATCATAGTTACTAGGTAAGATGATCTTATATTGTGATGCAATCATGCTTCCACTTCCTTTTCTAATTATTAAATTATGATCCTTGCTGATACTTGATTATTACTAGATTGTTTTATAATTGCTAAGGCTGATACTGCACATAACCATCCAGCATAAAATGCAGGGAAGCTTATAACATCAATAATCTCATAATTCATTTTATTTAGCAAGACTTAAATGATCATTAAATTACCTTATTGATCAACCTATAAATAGTTTTCAATTAAACATTGTTCAATAACTTCTTTACCTAAAAGCGTAATCGCTTTTTGCGGACAATGACTGATGCAACGATAGCACATAGTACATTGATTACCAGAAACCGCCTTCTGATCAGATATGGACAAATTACTCATGGGGCAAAGTGCTACGCATTTTCTACAACCGATACACATATGATGATTAATTTTTAGTTTGCTCGTGTAATCCTTTGTTTGTCTGTAAAACCATAGCCTCTGTCCGAATAGTCCCGCAGCGCGGCATAAAATATTTAACCCATCTTTTGTGGACTTCCCTTGTTTTAATGCATTAACCGCATTTGCTATTTTGATTTCTGCGTTTTTTACGAGTTGTTTATTCTGCTCCAACGGCCTTTTTAGCAGCTTTACGTCACCTATACAATCTGGCATTTTAAGATGAAGTCCGCCAACAATATTTGCTCCATATTTTTTTAGTAATCTTGCACCACAACCAGCACCGTCACCACTAAACAAGGCCATTGTGCAAATGATAAAGATCTCTTTATTTTTGAATTCAGCCCTATTTTGATAAATGAAATCTCTTACAATCTTTGGAACATCGCTGTAATAAACCGGATATGCCAGAACGATATTTTGAGATTTTCTTATTGCTTCGATCACATCAGGGCTTTCTATTGAAATAGGCTCGCTTCCATCGTAGTAATCTAAAAATCTTTCAATACAGTATTTTGTATTTCCTGTGCCGCTAAAATAAATTCCTAACAAACTTGGCCCCCTTCCTGGTTGTCCATTTTTTATTACTTTCTAAAAAGCATTTGAAGATACTAATAAAATCAGCAATACTATTTTCTTGATTCAAATGCTCTTCAAATGTAATCGATTGAAATTTGGATTTGCTCTCACATATGGCATCAACCTGCTTGTCTATGAATGCTTTTTTGACTATTCTCTATTTTGACACGCAATAAAACCGAAATGTCCCTCTAAATCGGCGCAATAGATATCATGTAAATATTTTTTGCCATGCATTTCTTCATAATACTGTTTTCCGGTCTTTACAAAACCCATTTTTTCACATGTTCGAATAGAAGCAATATTATCTACAGAAATATGGGCAAATATCTTTTTGACCTTCATTTTTTCTGCTGCAAATTTCATGATTGCAGCCAGCGCCTCGCTCGTATAGCCTTTTCTCCAATAGGAGGGCTGCAAATCGTAACCCATCTCAATCTCGCCGGTTTCTCTGTTCCAGCAGTGAAAACCACAGGTTCCAATTTTTTCACCGTTTTCTTTGAGTACTATAATCCACCTATGCTGGTTTCTAGGCTCACTTTCCAGATAAAAGCGAATCCATTTTTGTGCTTCTTCCACAGAACTACATGGTTCTACATCAAAAAGATATTGATTTACTTCATCAGTTGAAAACTGCTTATAGAAAAATTCCGCATCGTCATATCCGATACATTTCAAAGATAATCTTTCTGTTTCCAGATCAATAAACATATTAATATCCTCCATAATTAAAAGTATATCGCCTTTTTGGGCGACCAATTTATAATTTCCTCACGAGAACTATTGAATTAAATAAGTTCACTCCTTTTGATCATTACTCATTTGGTTTTTTCGTATCTGATCCTTTAGATCAGGAAGTGGTTTGATATCTTTTTGATTATATCACGAAAAGGAAGTATTAAGTGGAATAATGCAACAAACTTAACCATGGGTTAAGTACCCCCTACATCTATTTTTTACATCTCCATATGTTCCTCTCAATCATAACTTTCAGTGAGTTTCGCAATTGCTTAACTGAATCTTCATTGAAAATTGTGCCATAGATAATTGCTCGTTAATAACCAGATCTTCTTCTTGATCAAATCCGTATTTTGGGTAAAAACGAAGGGCTGAAATATTCTTGTTGCCTGTCTTGACAATCACAGTATCAAAACCTGCCTCCGCATAAAGTATATGGTCTAGCAGCTGCCTGGCTATTCCTTTTCTAAAGTATTTTGGATCAACAAACAGCCTATGGATATCCAGTACAAAGGATGCAATAACAAATGATATAATGCCGCATAAGTTTCCATTCATATAGTATCCATAAAAAGTTTCGCCACATTGCTGCAAAGAATCAACTGTATCCTTTAAATTCGGGATTTCATCAAACCCGATCAGCTTTGCTTCTATCTGATAGGCCGGGATCTGTATGCTTAAAACCTCTTTTGCTATGTCCGGATTGGTTATGTCTATTTTCTTAATCATAAGCTTCTTCCTTAATTCATCTATGATATTATAATCAGTTGTTTTTAATCTTTTAATTGCTCACACACAATACTATAACTTATATCCTATTTTAATATAAAATTCAGCTTATTCAACAAGAGTAGTCATTATTGATGTCTTCGTCCATGGGACCAAGTTGCTTTTTTTGCTCTGTATGATGCAAAAATAAAAAACATTATTTTGCTGCTAATGATCAGTTTAGGACGAAAGATCACTTGATCCCGATAATAAACTTGAGGAATTTTGTCATTCTCACTTTCGGGAAGATATGTATTCATTAACCCCAATGGCGTAATAATATATTTCTTATATGCTTTTGATAAAGATAAACCACTTACCTTTTCAATAATTTCACCCAGTATATCAAAGTTAATGTCTGCATAATAAGCTTTTCCTTCCCTCCCTGGCTCAAAATGAGGTTTTAATTTCTTTACAGTAGTAATCATATCAGAGAAATCAAAATAAAAATCCTCATTTATAATCCGATTGCTTACACTGTCTTTCCCTTCTAAAAACGCATCAGGCAGCCCACTTGTTTGAAACAGTAAATCAGATATAGTTAACTCCAAGGAGTAGTCTCTGCCACGGTAAACATGAATTCCACTCAAAGTATTGCTATCAATATACTTAATAATTTTATCATTTAAGGATAGCTTCCCTTGTTCTTGCAATATTAAAATACAGGTGGTGGTAAATAACTTCGTGATACTTGCCATAAGAAATGGCGAATCTATTTCCTTCCCTCCATATCCTTTGCAAAATGAAAATTTTCCATTTGCACTTTCTATCAGCAAAATTGCCTGATGAATTTTTTTGAATCAGTAAATTTATTAAACACTTTTTCATATTTCTCAGTTTTCATGCTTCTCATCACCCCCCCCTATCTTTCACAAATTTAATTATTCACTCCTGGTATTAATTCGTTTCATCATGATGGGATGCCTATCCATCAGTGATCTGGCAAACTAGTTAGTATCCCTGCAATTTAATTCCCTCTCTAAGATATTTTTAAAAAAAGTTATGTCATCCTGTATTCTTTTTAAGCCATACTCTAAATCATACACTTGATATTTGTAAATATTCTCTACCACTTGCTCCAATGTCTTTTCACCTGATACTTCTAATAAACGGTTAGATAATTGCTCATCTTCTGATATCCGTTCCACATTTGCGTAAACTGCATGATCTTTTGAAATTTCAATAAACTCTTGAATCCGAAGTAACTTTTCCCTCTCCATTTCCAAACTTTCAATATAAGCCTTAAGAGATTGCATTCTAGCTTGTTTCGGTATCATGCCCAAAAAGAAAAACTTTCCTTCTTCCATATTTTTAATCTTCTGATGATTCATTGGTGTATTAATCCATTCCCTATCAACTTTTTTACTGCTGCCTGTATACTCCCCATACTGTCACTGCAAACAGTGGTTAAATATTTATGTATAAATGTTCTCATTTCATAAACTGTCATGCTTTTCTGTTTGGACCAGCCATTCGGAATCCGGAAAATGTGCAATGCACCTTCTCACCAGTTCTTTCCTATTCCCCTGTTTGGGTACTCGGGATCAACTACGAGATCACAAATTCCTTAACGGATTACTTTTTCACTCAATACTCTTACAGCGCCTCCCAAACGATCACCATCCCATACAGAGATCACCAAAGTTGAGTTAATAAAAGGAGTGAATCAATAGGTCTTGACAATAGTTTGATATCAAACTAAATTTAGTTGGGAGGAATTCATATGAAATGCTTGCTCAAAGGATTATCAATCAACTATGAGCTAAGAGGTGAGGGGAAGCCAGTTATACTGCTTCACGGCTATATTGTTGATCACAGGCTAATGTACTGCTGCATGGAACCAATTTTTAGAGAAAAGGAGGGTTACAAAAGGATATACTTAGATCTGCCTGGTATGGGCAAGTCTGAAAGTGCGGACTGGATCAAGCCTACACTTTTCCTAATGGGGCGTCAGGATTCTTGCGTGGGATATAAGGATACCTGGAACATTCTTGACAATTACCCAAGGGCAACTTTCGCTGTACTTGATAAAGCAGGACATAATCTACAGATTGAGCAAGCCGAATTGATGAATTCACTTGTCATTGAATGGCTTGACAGAGTAAGCCTTATGTAATTCGCCATCCAATATGTCAACTCACCCTTGCTTTTATAAAAATTGATATGCACTCACAAACTATAGAAATAAGGGTTTTATTCTATTTTTCAACCCGTGACATCGATGCTACCGTCTCAACATGTGTTGGGTGAGGAATAGGAATGCAAATTTCCTTTATCATTTTTCTTTTTTTTAATCTGCTTATGCATTTTACTCTGCACTGCATTAGAATATCCGGTCTTATATACAAAGGTCAGCTTGTACGGATTAGCATTTCCATTCTCGTCAATCTCACCGATAATAACCTTTTCTACAATGCTTTCAAACACACAGCGGTCAAAAGTCTTTAATATTTCATTGTTTTCAAGTACCTTACGAAAATGTGCAATCCGTTTTTCCAGGTTAATTTCTTCCCTGGAGGATTGTTCCAGCTGTTCCCTTTCTGTTAATAATCCTTCTAAAATTGATTCCAATTCACTGTATTTTTTCTCATAAGTGGCTTTATCAATTGTTTCCTCTAAACGCATATCAACCAACCTATTACGTTTCTGCTCAATAGCATGAATTTCACTTTCTACTTTAGCTAATTGTTTTTGAAAATCATTTTTGCTAAGAACACTTTCCATCCTTTCTATAAGTTCATCCAGAACATCTGAATTATTATGGCATAGCAGTTTATATGATTCAACAAATGCACCCTCAAGAATTTTTTCTTCAATGGCTTTGCTTGGCGGACAATATTTCTTGCCTTTTTTTGTAGCAGTTACGCATTGCCAGATAACCTTTTCATGATCACTACCACTATGCCAGTTCCGGCGCGATAAATTACTTCCGCAAAAAGCACACTCCAGCTTGCTGCTAAAAGCATATTGCCTACTGTATTTTTCACGTTTTCCCTTTTCTACTCCGCGACGGTTTGCACCTCTCCTGTTTAAGATTGCTTGCGCCTTTTCAAATATTTCTTCACTAATAATTGGTTCGTGATGGTTCTTTATGTAGAATTGGTCTTCCTCACCGTAATTGTCTAATCTTCTTTTGGAAATTGGATCAACGGTAAAAGTCTTACCTTGCAAAACATCACCTTTGTATTTTTCATTTTTTATGATTCCTAATACTGCTGTATCATGCCATTCTGTGTTACCATTTTTGGTTTTATAACCAAGACTGGTTAACTCTTTTGCTATGACATAAGCTCCCACGCCTTCAATATACCGATTAAATATGTATCTCACAATATCAGCTTCAGCTTCATTTATTGATATACTCTTATCATTAGGATTATAGTCATATCCCAGGCAGCTCTGGAAGCCAACCAGTTCTCCTCGCTTCATTTTCATTTTCAAGCCTTTTTTTACATTGGCCGATATGTTCTCTACTTCCTGCTGCGCCACTGAACTTAATATTACAAGCAGCAGTTCTCCATCCATTGTCAATGTGTTGATATTTTCATCTTCAAAAAATACAGCTATATTTCTTTCCTTCAACATCCGGACATATTTTAAGGTATCCAAGGTATTTCTGGCAAACCTTGATATGGATTTAGTTATGATCATATCAATTTTACCATCCATGCAATCGTTAATCATGCGCTGGAAATTTTCACGTTTTGTAACCTGGGTACCTGTTATTGCCTCATCAGCATAGATGTCAACCAATACCCAATCCTTACGCTTTTTCACTAAGTCTGTGTAATACATAACCTGTGATTTATAGCTGTTTAATTGTTCCTCTGAATCCGTACTAACTCTTGCATAAGGAGCTACACGCAAAATATCCGCTACTTTTCCTGCAGTACGGTCAGATATTTTTCTGTTCGCTTTTATTACTTCAACTTCATGCATTAAAAGTCCTCCTTCGCAAAATGATTATTACGAAACCAGTATAATGAACAACTACCTATATGCCAAATATGCAAATTAAGAAGTCAGGTCTGAAACTACACCGTAATCCTGCATAAGTTTATTTTTAATCAGAGAAAATTCTTTCTCGTTTATCAGAGCCAAAGACAACAATTGTCCCAACATGGCAATCTGCATACTGTATCGAATCAATTTACCCTTCATAAAGGCCCTCCTTATCTGCAATCACCGATACTTCTAATTTTCAGATTCGCAGTAGGAAATGCGCCTTAGTTTGAACAGCATATGCACACATGCTTTCATTAACAGGCGCAATCCTTGGTGTTAGTATATTAGTGTAGACACAAAAAGCCGAACACCTTAAAATATAAAAAGGGAAGGAAGTGTCTACAATGGCAAAAGGGCAAAAGTAT
>NZ_JAFBEP010000038.1 GCF_016908775.1 Defluviitalea raffinosedens
GTCGGCATGGATAGATGCAGCTGAGGATAAGCATCTTTGCCAGACTTTATTGGACAGGATAACGGTCAATTGTCAGATTGTTCGCTTGACTGACAAGTAAATAAAAACACTCACTTCTTTTTTCATAGGGGCAAATATCTCGTTTGAAAACAATGCCGAAAAACGGCTTAAAATAGATGCAAAAAATCTCACGAAATTCAAAGAACTGCTTAGCTTTTGAGATTCTCTGCAGTTTATAGGGTAGGGGGGTCTAAATCTCTACCACTTTTCACCCCGGAAACGGGCGTGGGGTAACGCGTGAAAATTCGCGATTTCAAACAGTGTGGCGAAATATACCGTAGAGTTCATTGGAATAACCGAGGTAAAAAATCGATTGTTTGGAGATGCGTCAGTAGGCTTGAGAATACAGGGTTAGCTTGTCATTCCCGAACCGTGCTGGAGGATATGATAGGTATTGCTACGGTGGAGGCAATTAATAAACTAATAGGGCAAAAGGATGGCTTTTTAACTATCTTAAAGGAAAATATAGAAACAGTGATAAGTGAAACGGACAATAATATTGTTTCCAATATAGATAAAAAGCTAGAGGAATTACAAAAAGACCTTTTGAAACTGGCCAATTCCAAAGAAGATTATAACGATATAGCCGATGAGATTTACAGGCTCAGAGAGGAAAGGCATAAGGCTTTAGCAGAAGAAGCCGGCAAAAAAGGCTCCAAGCAAAGGCTAGAAGATATGGAAAAATTCCTTAATGAACAATCCACCCTCCTCGAGGAGTATGATGAGCAACTAGTAAGGAGACTTATAGAGAAAATAACGGTCTATGATGATAAACTAACTATTGAATTTAAATCTGGTGTAGAAATTGATATAGAAAAATAAAACGAATTTGACCGCCGATTAAGGGGCTGTGGCATCTTGGTCGGCGGTTTTTGTAATTAACTTATTACAATTACAAAATCATATTGACAACTATCGATATGCTTGATATTATTGTCATATCGAGAACATTCGATATCATTGATACATATAAATATAAAGGAGGTAATTTTATGAAGCATTCATATGCAGATTATGTTCCTGCAATTAAGGCTATGTCAGATGAAACACGGTTAAAGATTATTGATATGCTATCGTGTGGAGAAATGTGCGCATGCGATATATTAGAAGAATTCAGTATTTCTCAATCCACTCTTAGTTATCATATGAAGATTTTATCTGAAAGCGGCCTTGTAAATGCAGTACGTGATGGGGCTTGGATGAGATATACATTAAACAAGGAAAAAACGGATGAGGTTATAGCTTTCTTTACATGCATAACAAATGACAAAGAAGATTGTATTTGTAAAAAGAGCAAAAATAAAAAATCTGATAATCAATGTTGTTAAGGAGGATTTAGTAATGAAAAATATTGAGATTTTTGACCCAGCAATGTGTTGCTCGACAGGAGTTTGTGGACCATCTATTGACCCAGAGCTGTTAAGAGTAGCAACTGTTATTAATTCGCTTAAAGAAAAAGGGATTATTATAAAAAGGCATGGTTTGTCTAGTGAACCCCAGGATTTTATCTCCAATAAAGTTATAAGTGAAATTCTACAAAAGGAAGGAGCAGATATTCTTCCTGTAACACTGGCAGATGGTGAAATTGTAAAAACCAAAAGCTACCCAACAAACGAAGAGTTTTCAGAATGGTTAGGGGTGGAAATAAGCACAAAACCTCAAAAGAAGAGTGGCTGCTGCGGACCAAAGGGGTGCTGTTAAGATGTTAAAGAATAATTATGAGCCATTTAGTTTAGATGGGATAAATCTGACTAAGTATATGTTTTTCACAGGAAAGGGTGGTGTAGGTAAAACTTCAACCGCTTGTGCTGTGGCAGTAAATTTAGCTGATAATGGAAAAAGTGTTCTCCTTATAAGCACTGATCCTGCATCCAATTTGCAGGATGTTTTTAATACTGAGCTTGATGGCAAAGGTGTGCCGATTGATGGAGCGCCGGGTTTAGTTGTGGCGAATCTTAACCCAGAGGAAGCTGCCAGAGAGTATAGGGAATCGGTTATTGCTCCATATAGGGGGAAGTTGCCGGATAGTGTAATTGTAAATATGGAGGAACAACTCTCGGGTTCATGTACTGTTGAAATTGCCGCTTTTGACCAGTTTTCGAACTTCATCACTGATAAATCCACAGAGAATAAATACGATTATATTATTTTTGATACTGCTCCGACAGGGCACACACTTCGTATGCTGCAATTACCATCAGCGTGGAGTAATTTTATCAGTGAAAGTACACATGGGGCGTCATGTTTAGGTCAGCTCGCTGGACTTCAAGATAAAAAGGATATGTATAAGAATGCGGTTGAAAACCTTGCAGATAAAGATAAAACAACTTTGATATTGGTATCAAGGCCGGAGGAAACTCCTTTGATTGAAGCTGAACGTTCAAGCCATGAGCTTAGTGAGCTAGGGATAAACAATCAGGTTTTAGTTATCAATGGTATACTGAGTGAAGCAACTGACGATGTTTCGATTAAAATGTTAGATAAGCAGCAAAAGGCTTTGGAAAATATGCCACAGGGTTTAAAAAAGTTTAAGATTTTCACTATACCACTTCGTTCCTATAACGTTGTAGGTATTGATAATATTAGAACATTTTTATATAGTGACGAATACACAAAAAATAGTATTTATAGCAAATCCTTAAATTTAAGACACCTAGATGTTCTGATTGAAGATATTTATAGGGCAGGTAAAAAAGTGATATTTACAATGGGCAAAGGCGGTGTTGGAAAAACAACTATTGCTGCAACCATTGCTGTGGCTCTTGCTAGAAAGGGTGTTAAGGTACATTTAACATCTACAGACCCAGCTAATCATCTCAAATATGTGGTTGAAGATACTGAAAATATTAAGCTAAGTAAAATAGATGAAAAGCAGGAACTATTGCGATATCAAAATGAGGTATTAAGTAAGGCTCGTGAAACAATGAGCGAAGATGATGTTGCTTATGTTGAAGAGGATTTACGCTCTCCATGCACACAGGAGATTGCAGTATTTAGAGCATTTGCTGAGATTGTTGACAAGGCTGAAAACGAAGTTGTAATAATTGATACTGCACCAACGGGTCACACGCTTCTGTTGCTTGATTCTACACAGAGTTATCATAAAGAGGTTCAGAGAACAAAAGGTGAAACGCCAATATCTGTTCAAAGATTACTTCCAAGACTTCGGGATGAGAAACAAACAGAGGTTATTATTGTTACATTACCTGAAGCAACACCGGTATTTGAAGCTCAGAGACTGGGTGATGACCTAAACAGAGCGGGAATTAATAACAAATGGTGGGTGGTTAATCAGTGCCTTTCATTGACGAATACTAAAAATAGTATGTTAATAGCTCGCGCTGATGCTGAAAAGCAATGGCTGGAAAAAGTTAAGCAAATAAGTTCTGATAACTTTGTTGCAATCCCCTGGTTTCAGGATGCATCAATTGAAAATATAGTGAACTTTTCTGGAGGTAGTAAAAGTGATGAATAAAAGTGATGCTGGCTGTTGCTCTTGTGGCAGTGGCTGCTGCGGACAAGAACAGGAAAAAAGGCAGATTATAATAGATTTTCTTTATCTTGATCTGAGTGTGTGTAAGAGGTGTCAAGGAACTGAAACTAATCTTGAGGATGCAGTTAATGAAGTATCAACGGTATTAAGAGCGGCAGGGTTTGATATAGTATTGAATAAGATTAATATAAATTCAAGGGAGTTAGCCATTGAACACCATTTTTTAAGTTCTCCAACCATTCGTGTAAATGGCAGGGATATTGCTCTTGAGGTTAAGGAATCTTCCTGCAAGGAATGTGGAGATCTATGTGGCGACTCTGTGGATTGCAGAGTTTGGGTGCAGGATGGTATAGAGTATACGGAACCACCAAAATCCATGATTATTAACGCAATTTTGAAAGAAGTTTATGATGGCCATAGTTCAATCCCCTTGACAAATGAGAAATATGAAATCCCACAAAACTTAATTACATTTTTTGATAGCTTAGAAAGAAAGGAGGATTGATTTACATGAGTAAGGAACGTAATAGTGGAATTGGATTTTTTGAAAAGTACTTAACCGTATGGGTTATTTTATGTATGTTTGCAGGTGTATTGATTGGAAAGTTTTTACCCGGAATTCCAGCGTTTTTAGGACGTTTTGAATATGCAAATGTTTCAATACCTATGGCGATTTTAATCTGGCTTATGATATATCCAATGATGCTAAAAGTAGATTTTCAAAGTATTAGAAATGTAGGAAAAAATCCTAAGGGGCTTTTTGTTACATGGATAACTAACTGGTTGATAAAGCCTTTTACCATGTTCGGCATTGCATGGCTGTTTTTCTTTGTAATTTTTAAATCTCTAATTCCGGCAGAATTGGCACAAGACTATCTTGCGGGAGCAATACTTCTTGGAGCGGCACCGTGTACAGCGATGGTATTTGTATGGAGTTATTTGACTAAAGGCAATGCGGCTTATACCGTCGTGCAAGTGGCAACAAATGATCTTATAATTCTCATAGCTTTCACGCCCATAGTTGCGTTTCTTCTAGGTGTGGGCGGTGTAACCATACCCTGGGACACTCTTGTTTTATCTGTAGTATTGTTTGTTGTTATCCCGCTGGCTGGTGGTATAATTACCCGTAATTACATCACAAAAAAGCGAGGACTCGATTACTTTGAAAAGAGTTTTATACCGAAGTTTGGGAATATCACTACCATAGGTCTATTGCTAACATTAATAATAATCTTTTCATTCCAGGGCGATGTAATTCTGAACAATCCACTTCATATTGTTTTAATTGCTATACCATTAATTATTCAGACTTTCCTAATCTTTTTCATTGCATATCTAGCAAGTAAGGTTATAAAACTACCTCATGAGATAGCAGCGCCTGCTGGTATGATTGGTGCCTCTAACTTTTTTGAACTGGCAGTTGCCGTTGCGATTGCATTGTTTGGAACACAAAGCCCAGCTGCACTTGCTACCATTGTAGGGGTTCTAACAGAAGTGCCTGTTATGTTGATATTAGTAAAGATAGCGAATAATACAAGGCACTGGTTTCCAGAAAAAAGCTAGAAAGGAGGTAATACTTAATGAGTAATAAACTAAAGGTCGCATTTATATGTGTTCATAATTCATGTCGAAGCCAAATAGCCGAGGCACTTGGTAAGCACTTTGCAGGAGATATATTTGAAAGCTACTCTGCTGGCACAGAAACAAAACCTCAAATTAACCAGGATGCTGTGCGCCTAATGAAAGAGCTTTATGATATAGATATGGAGAAAACTCAACATTCAAAGTTGCTTGATGAACTACCTCCAGTAGATATTGTTATTACAATGGGGTGTAATGTGGAATGCCCTTACCTTCCATGTAAACACAGGGAAGATTGGGGGTTGGATGATCCTACAGGTAAGAGTGATGAGGAATTTAAAAGAGTAATATCAACAATAGAATCAAAAATAAAAGAGTTAAAAGCAAAACTAAAGTCATAATAATTATAACGCCAATTACAAATCTAGTAGTTGGCGTTATAATTATATATGTCGATATGTTCCCGCCTACCGATAGTGCAAAAAGTGCCTTTGACTTGTTCCCGACTACCGACAATGTAAAAGACATCAAACCACCCCGCTCGTTGCATGTTGAGTGTGTATCAGAGATACAGCTACAAAAAATCAAAAAGCTATTGACTATAAACCTTGTTTATAGCTTACGATTGCTTTAAACTCAAAAAGGAGGTCATGAAAATGACAATAAAAGAAGTTGAACAAATTTTGGGGCTTCCCAGAGCAACCGTAAGATTTTATGAAAAGGAGGGACTTATTGAGCCAAAAAGAGGAGAGAATGGATATCGTGATTATTCACAAATGGATATTATACGATTAAAGAAGATTGTTATTCTTCGCAAGATAGGTCTATCCGTTAATGATATATTGGATATTTTTGATGGAGCAAAAACAATGGCAGAGGTACTTGGAGAGAATATTGTTAACCTTCAAAAACAAATCAACGAGTTGAATGGTGCAAAGAACCTGACTTGCAAGATGTTAGAAGATAAGGTTGAAATAGCTTCCTTTGATGCTGATTTGTATTGGAATATCATTGTTGAAGAAGAGAAGAAAGGAAACACTTTTATTGATATTGCAAAGGATATTTTTCACATAGAGAAGAAAATTGTAACAAGTTATTTTAGCTGGACATCTGTTGACGGTGAAATTTATGACTCTTTTCTAAAGATTATTTTAAATGTAGTGGTTGTTGCGGTTATTGCAGGATGTATTCTATGTATGTCAAGAGGGAATTGGAATATTAAAAATTTCTTAGGTGGTATCATTGGAATCATAACTATTTTGTTGGTGGAAGCTATTCTTAGTGTTTCTTTTTATTTTCTTGGAAAGAAATACGTATGGATTCGGGAGAATAGAAAAAAGGCTTTGGTTATAACATGTCTAATCATATGTGTTGTGCTTCTAATTATTAGTAATATTCCAGTGTAGTGTAACTATTTTACGTATAGTTTATGTATACAGTGACAAAGTCCCTGAACTGTCTGCGAATATTAATTCAAACAGTATAAAAGTGTACGTCCAGCGAAGCTGGCAAGTACTGACAGCAGTATTTTACCGAATATCTGGTGTTTTTTAGCTTTTTTATTTTACCCTTGCTACAGGCATGCACAGGTAATTTATTATGTCGGAGGTGCCGTTGTTTGAAAGCAACTTTTGAAGTATTGGAAAAGCTTTTATCTGCTTATTGTATTGAAAGCTTTGGAAATTCAGAGGAGGAAATTGCAGAAAAGGAAGCTGAATCAGGGATTAAATTTCCTAAATCACTTAGAGATTATTATAAAAAATTTGGAAAGTGTAATTATATAACTAAAAGTTGCAACAATCAATATGAACCGTTGCTACTGTACGAATTCTTTATCCCGGGTGAGGATTTTTTTACATCTGACAAGGATTATCTTGTATTTTATCAATGTGTAGAATCAATGATATATTGTGGAATAAAATTTACTGATCTTAGGCTTGAAGATCCACCAGTTTATATATGCGTATGGGATAAACCTGGCTGGTATTTGGAAAACATCTCACTGATCAATTTTCTTGTATGTAAGGCACTAATACAGATAGCTGTGGAAGCTAGACTCCCATATTGGGTGTACTTTAGAGAAAACATGTGGAAGCTGTCAGATTACCGAAAAGCCTGGCAGATCTGTGATAGTTATAATGAAATTGAAGAAAGCACAACAACTCCTGCATGGAAAATATTTATTAAGGATGATGTTTTGACTGTGTTTGAATCTGTACAAAATGAAAATGAGGAGTATATTACTGGAGTGAGTTTGGCATCATTTGATAAGGAAAACATAAAAAAAATGCTGTTCAGAAAAACACCGGCAGGTGAATTGCCTCAATATCAAACAAATTTGCCACTTAGTGAGATATAGAAACACGGGGACGGTTTGGAATAGAGTTTTTATATGCGCTTGGGACAATCACTTAAGTTCTTTTTGTTGTTTATCATTTATTTAATAGTCCATATACTCTTTAGATTTACCAACACTTTTATCGGGCTTTGCAACCTCAGCAGGAAGCAAGCCTTTTTTCTTTAATTGGGTTTCTCAGCAGGAAGATTATATTTAGCAGTCATTATTCAAATAGTTACTAAAAGAATGGAAACGGTCATTTTATAATTCTTCTTTAAAAAAGAGAATCAATTATCATAATTAAATTAAGAAAGCATAGAAAATGAAACAAGGAACCGTCCCCGTGGTTCATAATGACACTCTTTATGATATAATTAAATTGTTAAATCAATATAAATAGATTGGTATAGGGAAGAGAAGCAAATCAAAGGAGTTAAGTCATGAAATATAGAAGTCTTTTATTCAAAACTTCAGATCCTTTCTCTTAATCCCCCTAACCCATTTGGACAATCACACACTAGTTTAGTAAAATAATACTAACAGGAGGTTGTCAAAAATGAGGTCAAAGCAAAAC
>NZ_JAFBEP010000039.1 GCF_016908775.1 Defluviitalea raffinosedens
AGAATCAAATTAGGGTGAAGAAAAATTAATATGAAATTCTAAGATATATTAAGCATTAGTGAGTTTTTGTCCAAAATAAGGGGGACAATACGGTTATCCGACTGTGAAATAGCGTTACCGCCTGATGACGAATATTCATAGTGCGAAGCATAATATGTAATAGAATAACGGCTCATAGCATCCTTAAAAATACGATCGGATGTTGCTGTTCCTTTAGAAATATCTTCAAAAACTTTTGCCAAAGAAGTCTTCATTACACCATTAGGCGCATAAATTATTGCTTTATTGCATTTTTTAAAATTTATATTAGGTAAAGTGAACTGTTTTATCCCGTAACAGTTCTCAAAATAACCACTCAACATCTTGTCTCAACACCTTTCTAACACTCAAACTCTAATTACTCATTTCTTCCGCGACTTTTGGAAGATTTGATAAAGGCCTCGTATCATACATCACTCCTTGTGAAGCCCATACATCCGCTAAGTTTTCTGCCTGTTTCATGACCGTTTCCACGGCGCGCTGCTGTTTGTCAGGCGGATAACCGTATTTATTTAATGTCCGGCGAACCAATACCATCAGTTTTGCGCGGACGCTTTCCTTCAGCGTCCAGTCGATTGTGGCATTTTTACGCACCTTGTCCGCAAGCTCGCGGGCGATTGCTCTTAACGTTTCGTCGCCCAACACCTTAACCGCGCTGTCATTGGTTTCAAGGGCATCATAAAAAGCAAGTTCATCTTCTGACAGACCGAGTTCCTCTCCTCGTCTGTCCGCATTTTTAATTTCTTTAGCAATGCGGATAAGCTCTTCTATTATTTCAGCAGTTGTAAGCAGGTTGTTCTGATATCGTTTAAGGGCTGAACTGAGCATTTCCATAAGTGATTTTGATTTTGTCAGGTTATATTTTGAACGTACTTTTATTTCATCGGACAAAATCTTTTTTAGTAGCTCAATAGCCAGATTCTTATGTTTCATCCCTTTAATTTCCATAAGGAATTCATCTGAGAGAATGGACAATTCCGGCTTTTCAATACCAGCAGCATCAAAAATATCTACAACTTCATCTGATACAATAGCCGAATCAACAATGTTTTTTATAACAGAATCGTAATTTATGCCACTTTCGCCGCTTGTTTCAAATTTAGTGAGTCTTGCCTTAACTGCTTGGAAAAACGCTATTTCCTCTGCATGTGTAACCGTTGCCTTATCAGGTTTGGCAAGTGCATAAGCCTGGCTTAGGAGGGTTACTTCCTTAATAAAACGCGCTTTTTTATCATCTGTAGATAAAATAAAATCTTCAGCGCGAAGGATAATAGAAAGCTTGTCCTTTACTTCTGCTTTGAAAAAGCTCGTATAATCAAATCCGTGTAAAATCTGCCGGACAACCTCAAGCTTTTCAAGCATTATTTCTACAGCCCTTGCCTGAGTTTCAGCAGGTACTCCCTTGCCACCGCTCTCTGCATAGAAACTTAAAGCTTTTTTTAGGTTTGGGGCAATCCCGATATAATCGACAATCAGCCCGCCCGGCTTATCCTTGAAAACACGGTTTACGCGCGCTATTGCCTGCATAAGGTTGTGGTCCTTCATCGGCTTATCGATATACATGGTGTTGAGGCATGGAACGTCAAAGCCAGTCAGCCACATATCGCGCACGATGACAATTTTCAGTGGATCATTTTCATCTTTCATACGCTGTGCAAGCATTTTTCGCTGCTCCTTAGTAGTATGGTGTTTCTGCATTTCAGGACCATCAGAACTGGAAGATGTCATAACAACTTTGATAACACCCTTGTCCAAATCGTCACTATGCCACTCAGGGCGAAGCTTTATGATTTCATTATACAAATCAACAGCGATTCTACGGCTCATCGCAACGATCATCGCCTTACCCTCAAAAACCTTTTGGCGATCCTCAAAATGCGTAACAATGTCTTTTGCGAGAGTGGCAAGGCGTTCTTTATTCCCGACAATAGCCTCCAGCTTTGCCCATTTCATTTTTGCGGCTTTTGCTTCGTCTTTTTCATCTACTTCTTCAAGTTCCCTGTCGAACTCCTCAATCAGCTTTTTGCCTTCTTCGGTAAGGTTTACTTTGGCAAGGCGGCTTTCGTAATAAATCTTTACCGTTACCTTGTCTTCAACCGCTTGTGCAATGTCGTAAATATCTATGTAATTGCCGAATACCGCCGGAGTGTTGGCATCCTGCTTTTCAACAGGTGTACCTGTAAAGCCTATAAAAGTATGATGCAGCAAGTCTGATGAAGCAATAAAGCCTGATTTATTGTGCTTTTTTCGTGTCTGATTTTGCACCTATCGTAAATTTATGCAATCAGCTTGTACCGCTTTCTACTTTTTGTGAAACGAGTTCTATATTTCGTGTATGAGTATGCACCAAATTTGCCTGTCGCCAACCGGTAAGCTATGGAAGGTGGTGGGGCTTTTATAGTTTTTGTAAAAGCGCTTGACTTTTTCTTAATTGTAAACTATATTATGAAATATAGTTTACAATCGATTTTAAGTGGGTACAAAATGAACTTTATAGGGAATGGTACTTATGACTTTAAAAGACAAAATAATTGAATTGTTAGATTTTAATAGAGGTGCTTACCTTTCAGGCGAGGAAATCGCCGCAATGCTTAATGTTACCCGTGCATCAGTCTGGAAAGCTGTCAAGTCCTTGCAGAAAGAAGGATATGAAATAAGTGCTGTAACAAACAAAGGATACTGCCTTTCGGAGTATACGGATATTTTATCTTTGCCTGGAATTAGCAAATACCTTTCGACAGAAGCTGGTGAGCTGTGTATAGAAGTACACAAAAAAGTAGATTCAACTAATACAATGATGCGACAAAGGGCTGTGTCTGGCAGTGCGGAAGGTTGTGTAATTATTGCGGGAGAACAAACAAACGGACGTGGGAGATTCGGGCGCAGTTTTTATTCGCCATCTGATACAGGAATATATATGAGCCTTCTTTTACGTCCGACTCTTACGACAGATAATTCTGTTTTGATTACCACATCGGCGGCTGTTGCAGTCTGTGAAGCTATAGAAAAAATATTAAGCAAAACCCCGCAAATTAAATGGGTAAACGACATTTATATCGATGGCAAAAAGGTTTGTGGAATATTGACCGAAGCTTCATTGGGGCTGGAGAGTGGTATGCTTGAGTACGTTGTACTTGGTATTGGTGTAAATGTTTATAGACCAGATAATGGTTTTCCTGATGAGATAAAACATATAGCGGGAGCAATTTTTGAAACCAGACAAAGTGATATGCGAAACCGCCTTGCCGCCGAAATATTAAACCGTTTTGTTAATTATTATCATGTTCTTGATCAGAAGGACTTTATAGATGAATATAGGCGGCGTTCATTAGTCATAGGTCGTAATATTATGGTTTTATTGCAAAACAGTTTCATACCTGCTACTGCGCTTGATATTGATGATAACTGCCGTTTAAAAGTTCGTTATGCTGATGGACGTGAAGAATACCTGTATTCAGGAGAAATTAGTATAAAAGTATAAACATTGTTGAAAGGAGGAGCAATTTTTTAGAACATGAATAACAAAACACTAAAGATGATTTTGTGTGCACAATTTGCAGCATTAACTGCCGTTGGCGCATTTATACGTATTCCGATTCCCGTAGTACCATTTACACTGCAATATTTGTTTACCATGCTTGCCGGACTGCTGCTTGGTGGAAAGTATGGAGGCTTAAGCGTTTTATTATACATATTTATAGGCCTCATAGGTCTACCCGTGTTTACTGAAGGTGGCGGTATTGGATACGTTTTTAAACCGTCTTTTGGTTATATAATAGGGTTTGCTGCTGGTTCCTACGTGACAGGGAATATTGCAAATAGAGTGGGGAAGCTTTCGTACAAACGACTTTTTGCGGCAAACTTCATTGGGCTTGGCATAGTTTATTTTTTCGGAATGCTATATTACTACATTATAAGCAACTTCTATCTTGGTACAGGAATCGGATTATGGCCTTTGTTTCTGTATTGCTTTATCCTTGCAGTTCCCGGTGATATTGCCCTTTGCATATTGGCCGCTTTTATTGCAAAAAGGGTTATTCCAATTATAAATCAGAGCGTGCGTGGTGAAAATGAAAAACGATATGAATTTATTAAATAATAACGTGAGGTTATGCAATGACTAAAGGAATATTTATAACAGCAACCGGAACCGATATAGGTAAAACTTACGTAGCAGCTTTGATGATAAAAAAACTGCGGTCTTCCGGAAGGAACGCTGGCTATTATAAAGCGGCTTTAAGTGGTGCCAGTTCTGTTGAAAATAGTGATGCCGGTTATGTCAACCGTGTTGCAAATATTGGGCAGGAAGAAGAAACACTCTTTTCCTATCTTTACAGCAATGCAGTGTCTCCGCACTTGGCAGCTAAGTTGGAGGGTAATCCTGCGGAGATTTCTAAGATTATTACTGACTACACTAAAGTGAGGGAGTTATATGATTATGTCACAGTGGAAGGGAGCGGAGGCATTATTTGTCCAATACGATATGATGATACGACCCATATTCTTCTTGAGGACATTGTTAAAGCACTTGGATTGAATACTTTGATTATTGCGGATGCGGGGCTTGGTACAATAAATGCCGTTACACTGACCGCCGAGTATCTAAGGAGCCGTGGAATTGGTATTAAAGGCGTGATTCTGAACCGTTATACGGGAGGAATAATGCAGGACGATAATATTACAATGATAGAAAAAATCGCTAAGATTCCAGTTCTATCGCTTGTGAAGCCATACGCCGATGAAATTGAAATGTCTGCTGATGAAATTGAGGCGTTATACGAGTAAAGGAGAGAAGTATATGAATTTGGTTGAGAAGGATTTAAAGTACATCTGGCATCCCTGTTCCCAGATGAAAGATTATGAAACATTACCGCCAATTGTTATTACTCACGGTTCAGGCGTTTATCTTTATGATATCAACGGTAAGGAATATATTGACATAATCAGTTCTTGGTGGTGTAATCTGTTCGGTCATTGCAACCCAAAGATAAACGAATCAATTAAAGCCCAATTAGACCGATTAGAGCATGTTATTTTTGCAAATTTTACTCACGAAGGTGCTATTACGCTTTGCGAACAATTAATTGATATTATACCCAAAGGGCTTACTAAGTTCCATTTTTCTGACAACGGATCGGCATCAGTGGAATGTGCACTAAAGATGGCATTTCAATATCAGTATCAAACCGGACACCCTGAAAAGACACGCTTCATGTGCTTAACAGGAAGTTATCACGGCGAAACAATTGGTGCACTATCCGTCGGCAGTATTGATTTATACTCAAAGATTTATAAGCCAATGTTAATGGATGCCATCCGTATCGAAGCACCTGATTGTTACCGCTGTACATATGGGAGACATCGTAATTATTGCGATTGTGAGTGTATTGAAAATGCTGAAAGATGTTTTGAACATTATGCCAATGAAACATGTGCTATGATTGTTGAGCCGTTGCTGCAGGGCAGTGCCGGTATGCGGATATATCCCCCTTTGTATCTTAAAAAGCTACGTACATTGTGTGATAAATACCAAGTATTGCTAATTGCCGATGAAATTGCGACGGGCTTTGGCAGAACAGGTAAGATGTTTGCTTGTGACCATGCGGACATAACACCGGATATTATGTGCTTATCAAAAGGGCTTACGGGCGGCTATATGCCAATGTCTCTCACTATAACCACCGATAAAATATACAATGCGTTCTACGCCGATTATAAAGAAGGCAAAGCATTTATGCACAGTCACACGTACAGCGGTAATCCCTTAGGATGTGCGGCGGCTCTTGCTGTGCAGCGAATATTCCGCGAAGAACCGATTCTTGAAAAAGCCCAAAAACGTGCAGTTTATCTCAATAGCAGGTTAAAAGAAGCGTTTTGCGGCCATAAGAACGTTGGAGAAATCCGAAGTATAGGTCTTATTAATGCTATTGAACTTGTTGCTAACAAAAAGACAAAGGCGGATTTTGATCCAGAATTACGGATCGGTTATCAAATTTATAAAAAAGCTCTCGTTTATGGCCTGCTCCTACGCCCGCTTGGAAATGTTCTCTATTTTAATCCGCCACTTACGATCAATGAGGAAGAAATAGACGCAGCAATCCATCGTTGTGTTACAGCGGTAGATGAAATTTTATTATGATACTTATGAAAATCTTTGCAATTACTGATGATCTACTTCATGTCATCGTTAAAATATAATAGATGCGAGGGAATGAATTATGGTTTTTAATTATGAGAAACTGTCTCGAAAAGAAGCACTGTCTATTCTTGATTTACCTGATGAGAAACTTCCCGAATTGCTTGATGTTGTTTATGAAATTAGAAAAAAGCACAAGGGTAATATTGTGAGCGTTCAACTTCTTACAAATGCCCGGAGCGGTAATTGTACGGAGAATTGCGCTTATTGCGCGCAGTCCCATGAATCCGGAGCGGATATTGACAGATATAATATGGTGTTAGTATATTAGTGTAGACACAAAAAGCCGAACACCTTAAAATATAAAAAGGGAAGGAAGTGTCTACAATGGCAAAAGGGCAAAAGTAT
>NZ_JAFBEP010000040.1 GCF_016908775.1 Defluviitalea raffinosedens
ATCGGTTATATGACTCCTCAACAGCTTGAAGATGCTTTAAGAAAAACTGCATAAAAATTTGAGTTTTTGTGTCTACTATATTGACATAAATCCACCTATCCTGCGTTACTGTTTTGGTTTTTGTATACTAATGTTATATCCGGCAGACAGCGGTTGACCGTCCTCATAGGAATCACACCTCCCCGTCAGCGACCGGGGCGCACTCTGGGACTTAACCTCGACTATGCGCAAGTATCATTATCCCTCCGTATGCGTTATCGCCAAAAGTGTAACCAACACTTTTTATTGCATAAGTATTCTTCGCTCACATCTTACCTCCATCCAGTCCATAAATGGAATTGCTCCTTCGGTTAAACCGGCGTTATACCGGCAGATGGTCCTGGCGTACCTGCAATCTGGCTTTCCTTCTCAGGACATACGGGGAAAGTACCGGATAAACACTTATTCAATTATCAAAGAACACTTGAGGGGGTAGTATATGTCCCTCTACTAATCAGCAGATTTTTGGGCCAAAAGTTGCACCCCTTAAAGAAATTTTTTTAAAAATTTTTCAATATTCTTTAATGCTTTATCAATTGAACGGGATACCTGGCATTTGTTAACACCTTCAATCCTGGCTATTTCTGATTTGCTCATGCCAAGAAAAAAATGCGCATAGATACGCTTTGCCTGTTTTTCCGGCAGGCTGTTGATAGCAGCATATAATTCCTGTTTGCTCATTTTTCGTTCATAGATTTCTTCCGGTGATAATACAAGCAGAACAATATCTCTTTCTATTCCATCACCAGAGTCAAGAGAGTAGTATGCCTTGTTTACGCGTATGCGCTCATAGTCTGCATGTTCTTTTCGCTCTATCTGTTTGATCAGTTCTGCAACTTCATCTGCAATTTCAATAAGAAAGTCAGATTTATAAAACGGGTATAAATCCCGTAAATTGATTATCTTCATATATGAACCTCCGTTTTGATTTTTTTGTGTTAAAAAACCAAAACAGAGGCGGAGGAGAACGGCACCCGATACAATTCTCCTTTTTTCGACAAAAAAGCCTACTTGGATACAATCCAAATAAGCTTTTTCTATAACTGCGCTATTGTGTTTCCTAATATTACGCTCTGTTAGTTCTACTTGATGCCCACATTTGCCCTGTGATAAAAATGAGCTTTTTTTAACAATTGGAGATTAGCTGTGAGACAAAAAATGATGTCGGCTTTATCAAACCCGACCGCCATTTATTAGCGGATGATGACCCTTCATATTATGCTGGATTAACATTATAAAACCCTCCAAACCCGTAAGCCTGAAGGGGAATTCTTTAAACATGCGAAAACCCCGCCAAACTCACGCTTTTTTTTATTTGGCGGGTATCGCCTATCTTAATAACTTAATGTAAACCATATCTAATATGGAGTTTAATGATGATACGCTCTATTAGTTCTTATTTTTATAGCTCTCATGTATCGTTTAACCTCCTAAACAGGAACTGTAAACTGTTATCGGAGGTGAACCAATGATGCACAATGATTTAGATAGTTTAGGTGAAATTCTAAAAGCTGCAAGAAAAAGCAATAACCTTACCCGTGAACAATTAGCAGAAAGAATAAACATATCACCCCGATATTTGATGTCCATAGAAAACGAAAATAAAAAGCCAAGCTATAGTGTTCTTTTTCGTCTCATCCGCGAATTAGGCATATCAGCTGACGCAATTTTCTATCCTGAAGGTAAACATACCAATAATGAAATAGATCAAATTACTCGCTTGCTTTATCAGTGTGATGAACGCGGTCTCAAGGTTATGTCAGCGACAGTTAAAGCTTTATTGGAAACTAAATGATGCCTGATACCCTTTTTTGTTTTCCGTTACTGCAATTTTGAAGACATTGGTAGCTCGACAACCTTTGCACCGGCCTACTTATCTACATTCAAATACACGATATCAAATCTAAAAACTCAACACGTAACAAGTAAAATAAAAGGGAAAAACCTGCCAGACGAAAAGCGGGCAGGTTTAGTACACACAGTAAATGCGGCAACCAGGCTATCATAGTGTTACTAAGCACCTTAGACCCTTTGGCTTTGCGTCCTTGACTTTCGACAAGTTTGCTATTAACGCTCATTATTTAATTTATTCCATAAAGGCTTCAATTTCTTTTCAATTTACTACCGTTATATTTTATATACTACTACCATGGCCGGTTGCCTTTGAGTTTTTTCTACTTTTTTAAGTTCTTTGGTGGCTCCGGCTGGTACATAAGAAACATGCTTGTTGTTCCAATATTTGTCATGGCCACTACAGCGAACACTGCTGCCAATCCTTGAAATAGAGATTTGCTAATAAATTTTAACATTCTAATTCGCCTCCCTTCTTATTTAAAGTAAGCAGGAAATCGCATAAGCCAATAAATCTATGTCCCACAGGTGTTAATGTAAAAACTTGCCAAAGCAGTGCAATTGATATAACCCAGGCAGGCAAGCTATTAGACCCCAAGGCAATTGCAGTAATAGATAAAATCACAACTGCTAGTAATGTGTACCAGCGGAAGGCTAATTCTATTTTCTTGTCCTTAAAAGGTTTATTGGAAGGAGCCTGTGGAGGATAGATCCAATATAAACCAAATGTTAATACGAGAATGCCAAGTAAAACAGCAGGATGTAACTGCCGGATGAATGTGTAATTTACTTTGATAGAATATCCCAATACTGTTAATATGAAAACACTTGTTGCTAAACACCTATAGTATGCTGAACAATGTGCTCCACCTGATAAGGTGCGAATGATGCCAGTTACGATAAGCAATATCGCAACTTCAACAGTAATATCCATGATGAAAGCAAAGGAAAAAAGAATACACAATTTAATAGTACTGCCTACCAAAATTTCAGCACCGAAAGACATAACTTCTGTCTGATCCGCCCTGGAAACTTTTTCTGCCACATATGTTCCTAATGCTTGTCCAATTTTATGAATTGAAATTTCATTCATCAATGTCACCTCTGGTTCCATAGTATCACTTATACCATATATTTCCTAGGGTAATTGTGCAACCTGTTGAAATAACGTCTTAACTCGTAAGAATTGCTGTCTGAATCGTTGTATTTCCCAAAAAATTAGATAATCGTTGAAAATCGGTTTTAATATGAACTCTTTATACACAAAGATGTCGCAAAAAGAAATCATCCTGCACTACATGAATTTTCCAATAGAAGTATCGCAGGCTCCTTAGCTGATTTTGAACAATTCAACCAATATATGTGCCACCTAATTTTGATCAAATTCAAATTTTGCAATTTTCGGTGTTTTGCCTGAAACTCAAAGGCTCAACCTGTCAGTGTCAACTTGTTCTCGGTTTTTAAAAAGCAGGTTAACCCTCTTTTTGGGATAACTCATATAATATAGCCACTATTCTTTATACTTCTCA
>NZ_JAFBEP010000041.1 GCF_016908775.1 Defluviitalea raffinosedens
AATACTTTTGCCCTTTTGCCATTGTAGACACTTCCTTCCCTTTTTATATTTTAAGGTGTTCGGCTTTTTGTGTCTACACTAATATACTAACACCAGATGGATATCATCCTCACGAATAAAACGCATTGAGCACTTTGCAATATCATGGATGTGCTTTGAACAACACCAAGCAATATATTGACTTCCACCATAGTAATGAATTCTGCGTTTGAAGTGACTTCCGCACTCAGAACATATGATTTTGCCGGAAAAAGGATATCGCTTTTGATATTTACCTTTTCCTTTTTCTATGCCTTTCTCGTCACCACGCTGTCTTAGCAATTCATTCACAGCATCAAATTCTTCATGGCTGATAATTGCTTCATGGTTCTTTTGGATCATGATCTGGTCTTTTTCTCCGTTGTTACGATGCCGTTTGAAATGGTCGTCCGTATATGTTTTTTGCAAGATGACATCACCGGTATATTTTTCGTTTGACAGCATGCCGAGGATAGTAGAAGCATTCCATAAGGCAGCTTTTTTAGGTGTTATACCGTCAGCATTCAAGTCATCTGCAATTTTCTGTGCTCCTTTGCCGGATAAGGCTTCGGAGAATATTCGCCTTACAACAGCAGCCTGCTCTTCATTTACCGTCAAAATGCCATCTTTATAATCATACCCATATGGTGGTGATGATAGCTTAAATGTCCCATTTCGGAAACGGCGCTGGATTGACCATTTATTATTCTGTGAGATAGAAATTGACTCGTTCTCAGCCAGACTACTTAAAATAGTCAACATCAATTCTCCATCCATTGATTGGGTATTGATATTTTCCTTCTCAAAATAGAGAAGCACACCCAGGTCTGACAGCTTTCGAATGAGCTCCAAACAGTCTATCGTATTGCGTGCAAATCGGCTGATAGACTTGGTGACTATAAAGTCAATCCTTCTGTTCTCACAATCTTCTATTAATCGTTGAAGCTCTGAGCGATTTTCCTTGTTTGTACCTGTGACACCTTCGTCATAATAAATTCCGGCAAACTCCCAGTCCGGATTTGATTTTATAAATGATTCATAATGAGTTTTCTGGGCCCCCAAACTGACTAGCTGTTCATCGTTATCAGTCGAAACACGGGCATAAGCAGCAACCCGTAGTTTTGGCTTAATTATTTTTGAATTTGGCTCAATTTTTCTTACCTTTTTCAATTTTTCACCCCCTGGGTACGTGACATATTACCTCTGAACCCCTGTATTATCAAGCAATTCAGGGCATTAACTCGACTCCAAAAGGTGAGAAAGATTGACGGTTTCGGCGGTCGATTTTTACGAATTCCTCCTTCGTAATCAAGCCAGCACCGAGCATTTTCCGAAGCAATTTCAGTGAGCGATAATAATCATACTCGCTCTGGAGTTTCTCCTCTGTTATCGGTTTCCGTATGGCATCAACATGAGTAGTCGTAAGTTCTGTAATTTGCTTCACTTGCATATGGCATTACCTCCTGCCGATATGCGAAAAAACAGCGTGATTCGAACCCCCATGAAAAAGGACAAAAAAATAAAGCCCACAACTCGGAATGGTTACCGTAGCTGTGGGCTAATAAAATTTATCTCAGTTATATCTTATAAAACCATCAAAGCCAGCCGCTTTAAGCTTTTTCAGCATTGTTTCGGCATTTGCTTTGGATGAAAATGCTCCTACCTGAACACGGTAGTATTTCTTATCATCACCTGTGGGCGTTTCCGGTTTCGGTTTTTCCAACAATCCAGCCTTAACTGCCGCACGGAAGGTGTCCATGCTTTCACCGTGACGGGGGAACCAGTGCATCACATCGGCATGATTTGATGCGATTCCTTTTTTGTATCCTTCACTGTGGCAGATGATGTCCTTCTCAGTCAGATTATAGAGTTTACAGAGATACACACATAATTCTACTGCTTCAGAAAATACCTTGCGAAAATACTTCGCATCGGATAAATCATCTTCACATATCTCAAAACTAATATGGGTATCATTCGCTGTACCTCCGGCATGCCAGCCACGATGGTTCCACGGCAATGTCTGATAGGTTGCAATTGAGCCATCTGCCAGCTTACCGATGAAAGCATGAACACAAACTTGACGACCATCAGGTTTTTCCTGATTCCAGTGATTATTGTACTGGTTTATACCTAAAAGGCCATCGTCAGGCCCAATGTACCTACGAAGATAAGGATTGTTGGCACCGGTGCTATGAACCATGATTCCCTTCGGTGTTATCTTTTTTCCTGCCTTATAACACGCATTTTCAGTTAGAATAAGCTTTCTCAGATTCATTGCTCCTTACCTCCCTTGTTATGCAGCTGTGCTAGAATATCTCTTAGCTTTTCCGGTATTGGCAGTCCCAATCGGCCGGCGTTTTCCAGCATGGATACACCCTCATTGGAGCAGTAGAAAAATATAATGGCTGTCCGGAGCGCACTTCCATCCCCGATAAGGTTAGCGTCAATCATGTGTCCAATTCCAACCAATACAAAAACGAGCACCTTCTTAAAGATGCCCTTAAACCCGATCTCACTGGATAAAGTCTTATCTACTATGGCACACATGACACCTGTTATATAATCCGCAACAACTAGAGTAACCAGCGCATATAAAAAGCCATCATACCCGCCAAGAAACCAGCCGAGCAAACCACCTAATGCTGTCAGTACCACCTGTACCCAATTCCAGAATTCCTTCATTGTTAAAACCTCCATTCATAATAAAAAAACACCTCTGAATCGACCAGAAGTGCCAAAGTCATAATTATTGATTTGATTTCTGCTATTCCTTCTATTATTAAGGCTGAAATGGATCTACTCTTTGAATGTTAAAGTCATACTGAATCTTCATTGTATTTGTAGGAGTCTTTGTTACTGGACTTGGAAGCAAAGTCATTGCAGCTATTGGCTCCCACAGAATCCAGCTTTGTCCCCATTGATTAATATAGCTCCCTGATCTACTTACAAACCATCGTTTTATTGCACTTCCTGGTGTATCTTCTAGTACATTTTCGTAACTAAAGGTAAAGTTTCTATAAGCAATATCAATCACGTTGAAATTGTTATCTGTAACAAAAGTATAATTTCCATTACACACAAACCATGTATCAGCATCCCTTGGCTGTAGTCTTAAATTATAACCATTCAGTTGAGATGCACTGGATGGGAATGGTCCAGCTGGGGTAGTAATGGTGCTTAAGTCATATAATGCTGTCTTTGTAAGATTTGCGTCAGGGTTGCAAACTAAAATATATGTCTCTTAATCCCCCTAACCCATTTGGACAATCACACACTAGTTTAGTAAAATAATACTAACAGGAGGTTGTCAAAAATGAGGTCAAAGCAAAACA
>NZ_JAFBEP010000042.1 GCF_016908775.1 Defluviitalea raffinosedens
TTTTGCTTTGACCTCATTTTTGACAACCTCCTGTTAGTATTATTTTACTAAACTAGTGTGTGATTGTCCAAATGGGTTAGGGGGATTAAGAGAAACGATGCACCGGGTTTCAATTCTACAATAGTCCGATTAAAACGAAGTTAAGAGAAGAAGGAGAAAAGGCTCTTACAACGTTTCAATTCTACAATAGTCCGATTAAAACTCGCGCGATAAGCCAGAAGGGTTTTAGCGCGCTTCAGTTTCAATTCTACAATAGTCCGATTAAAACCATGTTCTTTCTGATAATTAATCGCTTTAATGTCTTGTTTCAATTCTACAATAGTCCGATTAAAACGACAGCAAAGAAATCTGCAGACGATAGCGCAACAAAGTTTCAATTCTACAATAGTCCGATTAAAACTTCCGGTTAGCTCTTTGATTTTTTCTGGTATCCTTGTTTCAATTCTACAATAGTCCGATTAAAACAGCACACCGACGATCTTCTTTCCTTCGCTGTCACGCGTTTCAATTCTACAATAGTCCGATTAAAACAGGTGTTGGCCATAGACGTCGAAATATTCTTTGTCCGTTTCAATTCTACAATAGTCCGATTAAAACCATCCTTTCAGGGCAATAGAAACGAACATATTTCTCTGTTTCAATTCTACAATAGTCCGATTAAAACTCTCGCTTACTTTCATTCTTCTTACCACCTTTCGGTTTCAATTCTACAATAGTCCGATTAAAACTAAGAAATTATTAGAATTACTTTCAGACCCAAATTTGTTTCAATTCTACAATAGTCCGATTAAAACTTGAATACTGATATCACTTTCTGAAATTTAATATTACGTTTCAATTCTACAATAGTCCGATTAAAACCAACCTCCGTAACTTCAAAGCTAACTTCCCATATGCGGTTTCAATTCTACAATAGTCCGATTAAAACACTAAAACAACAAAATAAATTTGTTGTTTATTTTTTCGTTTCAATTCTACAATAGTCCGATTAAAACTGTCGGTATACCTTCAAAATAGCCATACGTTTATCGGTTTCAATTCTACAATAGTCCGATTAAAACCTGCCTTCTATGTTACTATATATCCCGTTATCGAATGTTTCAATTCTACAATAGTCCGATTAAAACTATTACTGGGGAATGTTGAAGCAGGTTGAGGAAGAACGTTTCAATTCTACAATAGTCCGATTAAAACATAGAAAATTTCTATGATGAGCAAAGTGGTGACGATGTTTCAATTCTACAATAGTCCGATTAAAACTGACTGGTTAAATTTTCGATTTCCCCTGGAGGACCTGTTTCAATTCTACAATAGTCCGATTAAAACTTGACGGAAAAGATAGCTCAAACCCTGCATATCTTGTTTCAATTCTACAATAGTCCGATTAAAACCCACAACATGAACGTGGACAAATACAAAGAACAAAAGTTTCAATTCTACAATAGTCCGATTAAAACCCTGAGATAAGTTTTTACAACCACAATTATTACATGTTTCAATTCTACAATAGTCCGATTAAAACTCATTCTTGTTTGTGTCTTTTCGTGGTTCTTCTGGTTTCAATTCTACAATAGTCCGATTAAAACATTAATAGGTTTTAAAGAATCCAATATAGATTTTACTGTTTCAATTCTACAATAGTCCGATTAAAACCAGGTAATGCTGTTATTGCATTATTGATTTCTAGTTTCAATTCTACAATAGTCCGATTAAAACTAAGAGAACACCCGGCCTTAAAAGCATATAACACAAGTTTCAATTCTACAATAGTCCGATTAAAACCATGCAGGCTCTTAATGTAGTTCCACTTCCTGCACAGTTTCAATTCTACAATAGTCCGATTAAAACTATCACAGGTAATACTTGTAATAACAACACCAACAAGTTTCAATTCTACAATAGTCCGATTAAAACTTTAATGGCTTGGAGTTTAATTCATATGATGAAGCACGTTTCAATTCTACAATAGTCCGATTAAAACTTCAGTGGCAGCGTTCAAATAGACATATTCTCTATTGGTTTCAATTCTACAATAGTCCGATTAAAACGCAGTGAATGCTGAGCAGGAAGTACGATTTATTATTGTTTCAATTCTACAATAGTCCGATTAAAACCAACAGGATTTAGAGATATTGACGTTATGACTGGGTTTCAATTCTACAATAGTCCGATTAAAACTATCATTATAAGTCAAATCCTTATATTTTGATAGAGGTTTCAATTCTACAATAGTCCGATTAAAACGCGGTGTGTGCGGTAGAAAGATGAAAAGAAGACCTCAGTTTCAATTCTACAATAGTCCGATTAAAACTTTATAAAATACTGTTGTCCTTTACCAGTTACTTTGTTTCAATTCTACAATAGTCCGATTAAAACTAGAGAAATAAATGATATTTTAAGGAGCCTGGAAGGAGTTTCAATTCTACAATAGTCCGATTAAAACTAAGAAGGTGGTTTGGCTTTATGGTGTGCCATTCAGGTTTCAATTCTACAATAGTCCGATTAAAACATATTGCACTTTTAAAGGCTTTGATTAATTAAATAAGTTTCAATTCTACAATAGTCCGATTAAAACTTAATAAGGCAAGTACAATGACAGATGAAGAACTATGTTTCAATTCTACAATAGTCCGATTAAAACTTCAGTGGCAGCGTTCAAATAGACATATTCTCTATTGGTTTCAATTCTACAATAGTCCGATTAAAACGCATTTGGCAGATTATGCGGACTTAAAAGGTTATATGTTTCAATTCTACAATAGTCCGATTAAAACAAGCCAACAGGAAAAAGATGATATGCTACTGAAGGGTTTCAATTCTACAATAGTCCGATTAAAACTTGAATACAATGATGATGACTTATTACTTGATGGTCAGTTTCAATTCTACAATAGTCCGATTAAAACCACCATCCCCAGCATGCCAACCATTTTCATTTAAGTTTCAATTCTACAATAGTCCGATTAAAACCTAACAGCTTCTTCTTCTTGCTCTTTAGTGATTCCTGTTTCAATTCTACAATAGTCCGATTAAAACCAGCAATCAGAAAAGGAAAAGATTGATTTCTCAAAGGTTTCAATTCTACAATAGTCCGATTAAAACCGAGAAATAGGATTAGGAAGAGGGACAATAAGAAGAGTTTCAATTCTACAATAGTCCGATTAAAACTAGCCCTTTATACCGGATATGCACCGGAAGAACTAAGTTTCAATTCTACAATAGTCCGATTAAAACAGCAGTAAAATCAACGTTTTATTCTGCTCTTTAAAAATTTTTTGTATTAATTTTACCAATTAT
>NZ_JAFBEP010000043.1 GCF_016908775.1 Defluviitalea raffinosedens
TTAACTTTATTCACAACATTGTCAACAGTAAATCCAAATTCTTCAAACAGCACACTGGCTGGACCGGATGCTCCAAAGGTATCGATGGTTAAAACATCTCCGTCCAGTCCGACATATTTATGCCATCCAAAGGATGATGCTGCTTCTACAGCCAGTCTTGCCCTTACTTCTTTAGGCAAAACAGCTGCCTTGTATTCTTCGGACTGTTCTTCAAAAATGTCCGTTGATGGCATGCTTACTACTCTCACATCGATGCCTTCTGCTTTTAACTTCCTGCTTGCTTCATAGATTAATTCCACTTCTGAACCACTGGCCATTAAAATGGCATCCGGAGTTTCCTTCTCGGAATCCACCAGAATGTATCCGCCTTTTAGGGCATCTTTGCCTGTTTCCTTGTAGTAAGGAAGGTTTTGTCTTGTTAAAACCAATGCAGTCGGACTGTTTTTCCTTGTTAATGCTGCATACCAGCCTGCTGCGGTTTCTTTGGCATCCGCTGGTCTAAATACCGTAAAGTTCGGAATACTTCTTAGGGCTGCCAGGTGTTCAATCGGTTCATGGGTAGGCCCGTCTTCTCCCACGCCAATGCTGTCATGGGTCAGAACATAGATGACAGGTAATCCCATAAGGGCAGAAAGTCTCATACTATGTTTCATATAATCACTGAACACAAAGAAGGTGGACACGTAAGGAATAATGCCTCCATGAAGGGCCATTCCGTTGCCAATCGCTGCCATGGCATGTTCCCTTACACCAAAGTGCATATTCGCGCCTCTATAGTTCTCAGCACCAAAATCTCCTTTTCCGTTCATAAGGGTTTTTGTGGAAGGCGCCAGGTCCGCTGATCCTCCCATAAGATTTGGAATCACCTTAGCCAAGCGGTTAAGCACTTCTCCGGAACAGATTCTTGTTGCCACTGGTTTTTCTTCAAATGTCCAGAACTCTTCTGAATTAAGGAAATCCATCGGAAGCTCTTTGCTGTTCCATGCTTCCCATTCTTTTGCCAGTTCAGGATAAGTCTTTTTATAGTCTTCATAAAGGGCATTCCATTCTTCTTCGTAAGCCTGCCCTTTTTTCACGATTTCTTCCATATGAGTTCTTACTTCATCCGGCACAAAGAAAGGTTCTACACCTGGCCAGTTTAAGTTTTCCTTGGTTGCCTTAAGGTTGTCTTCTCCCAGAGGTTCTCCATGGGCTGAGGATTTTCCTTGTTTACCAGGACAGCCATAACCTATCTGTGTTTTTACAATGATGATACTTGGTTTTGTGGTTTCTGCCTTAGCAGACTCTATTGCCTTTGAAAGGCTTTCTAAGTCGTTTGCATCAGCTACATCAAGCACCTGCCATCCCATAGCTTCAAAGCGTTTTGCCACATCTTCTGTAAATGCTATATCGGTACTGCCTTCTATGGTAATGTTATTGGAATCATACAGCGCAATCAGCTTTCCTAACTTCAATGTTCCAGCCAGGGAAGCCGCTTCATAGCTGATGCCTTCCATTAAGCAGCCGTCTCCGGTTAACACATAAGTATAGTGGTCTACGATTTTATGTTCCGGGGTATTAAATTTAGCTCCCAGATGGGCTTCAGCGATGGCAAAGCCTACTGCATTGGCAATTCCTTGCCCCAGAGGTCCGGTAGTGGTTTCCACCCCTACGGTATGGCCGTATTCAGGATGTCCCGGAGTCTTGCTGCCGAACTGCCTGAAGCTTTTTAAGTCTTCAATGGTTAATCCGTATCCGAATAAGTGAAGAAGTGTGTATAAAAGTGCAGAACCATGTCCTGCGGATAATATAAATCTGTCTCTGTTAAGCCAGTTTGGATTTTTAGGATTGTGTTTCATGTGGTTTGCCCATAATTCGTATGCGATGGGTGCCGCACCCATAGGAAGCCCCGGATGGCCTGAATTGGCTTTCTGTACAGCTTCCGCCGAAAGAATTCTTATGGTATTTACACTGAGTTGTTCGATCGGTTTCATAATATCCCCCTTAAATCATTATTAAATTGTGCTTCCATTTGTCTTTCAGACACTATTTCTTTGGCACGCTTTCCCAGTCTTTTAAGAAGCGTTCAATGCCAAGGTCTGTTAAAGGATGTTTGGTCATTTGAACAATAACATTGTAAGGAATCGTTGCGATATGGGCGCCAAGACGGGCTGCCTGAATAACGTGAATTGGATTTCTGACACTTGCTGCTATGATTTCTGTTTCAATATCATGGACAGTGAATATTTCTACGATTTCTTCGATTAAGTTCATGCCTTCGTTGCCGATGTCATCCAAACGGCCAAGGAATGGGCTTACATAAGTTGCTCCTGCTCTTGCAGCAAGGAGTGCCTGGGTTGCTGA
>NZ_JAFBEP010000044.1 GCF_016908775.1 Defluviitalea raffinosedens
TTTTGCTTTGACCTCATTTTTGACAACCTCCTGTTAGTATTATTTTACTAAACTAGTGTGTGATTGTCCAAATGGGTTAGGGGGATTAAGAGATAACATCTATGTGATAAATTCATTCGCAGATAAGTTTGAATTTAGTAAAGAGACAGTCAGCACACTTCTTGCCGATGAAGGAACTAGAAATCAATATAATGTTCTTATGGGAAAGTTGAATGACATTATTACTGAGATTTTAAATAAGCTAAGAGAAATAACTGGTCTAACTAAACCTCAAATTAAAATAAAACTGATTGAAGATCTTGGTTTACAAGCCACAGCCGATTGGCCAGATATTATGGAAGCAATTAGGCAGATAGAGAATAAGAATTATGAATTCCTAGATGAAGTTCTCTATTCAGAACTATTTAATGACAAAACTATGGCTGTTTATGAAAACCAGGATTTTAAACGCCATATTACAGAATATATTGATAATCTTGATAACCTACTTCGAAACAGCTCATTATTAAATACACATTTTACAGAACGAAGTGCAGAAGAATTAAGTAAAAGTTTTACAAATCACAATCTGTTTGAGGCTCAACATAAGATTCTTCTTAGAAATGGGAGGCAGGTTAATAATCTTGCCGAGTGGAAGGAACTTGTACAACAAGAGCTTGACCAATTATACCAAACACCTACACTAGCAAAAAAGTTTGAAAAATTGAAAAAATTATTCTCCAAAAATGCGGAATCTGTGAAAGTTCGTGAAATTATCGTTGCGCATAGGGAAATTATTCCTTTACTCAGAGATATAGCAACATTAAAGAAACAAACATGGCGTAATTGTTTTGAACGCCTTGAAAGGCCATTTATGGAATATTATAAGATAATCGCTGATTTTAAAGAAGAGATTCATAATCTATATGAAAAGGCATCAGCACAATCTGAACGTTGGGTAGAGGTAGTGAGTGAATTTAACCGAAGATTCCGCGTACCATTTACTGTAAAAATCACAAATAAGTCAAATTTTGTTTTAAAAGATGAGGCTCCAAATATTGAGTTTGAATATACTCGCGGTACTGGTGACAGCAAAGAGTCTACAGTTTTACATAAGGAAGACTTGATGGTTTCTTTAAGTATGGGTGAGCGTAGAGCACTGTATCTACTTTATATTTTGTTTGATTTAGAGAGAATTAGAAAACAAGCTAGGGAAGGTGGGGGACAATACCTTATTATTGCAGATGATATTTCTGATTCCTTCGATTATAAAAACAAGTATGCAATTATCGAGTACTTATGTGATCTTGCTGAAACAAAAGGAATCGATTTGCTTATGCTTACACATAATTTTGATTTCTTTAGAACCGTTAAGTACAGGTGTGGTGTAAGCCGGGAAAACTGTTACATAGCTCAAAGGAATGACGAAGGTATTATTAGTATAACAGAATTTAAGTATCAAAAGGATTTCTTTAAAAATGTTATTCGTTCGTCTATCCAAAATGGTGATTTAGACAGTGAATTTAAGAAAAAATGTCTGATTGCTAGCATTCCATTTTATCGTAATTTAGCTGAATATAGCGGAAGAAATGACGATTATAAAAAACTGACATGCTGTCTTCATTATAAAACGGCACCCCTTGATACTTCACGATTGATGGTGTCGGATATATGGGGAGTTATAAGTCAATTTCTCGAAAACGAGACCCTTAAGTCTGGCGATGAGCCTTATCTACAATTACTTCAAGATCTTGCAATAAATATACTTAAAGACAACGATGAAGTTTCTTTGGAGAACAAACTTGTCATTTCAATAGCAGCAAGAATTGAGATTGAGAAATTTATGAAAGCCAAAATCATTGAGCACGAAGGAACTTGTCCTGATGCAGAAAATAATCAGACAAGAGAGTGGTTTAATAAGTCGAAGCAGTATTTGACAGATAACGAAAAAGAGATCATTGAAGAAATTAACTTGATTACACCTGAGAGCATTCATCTTAATTCTTTCATGTATGAACCTTTGATCGACATTTCCTCATGGAATTTGATAGAAGTATATAGAAAAGCTCTTGCATTACGGGCAAGTAGTCAAGACAGTTAACGGGAAATTAATAAATTTATTAATAATTAACATTGCTATGAATAGCATAGTCGCAGGATTAAAAATAATAATAACCTACTATGATCCCAAAACACCCCCAATGAAGTGAACCCCTTTCGTTAGACAAAATACTAATGAAAGGGGTTTTCGAATGTCAGGGAAAAAGAAATATTCTGATGAGTTTAAGTTGGCAA
>NZ_JAFBEP010000045.1 GCF_016908775.1 Defluviitalea raffinosedens
GTTTTGCTTTGACCTCATTTTTGACAACCTCCTGTTAGTATTATTTTACTAAACTAGTGTGTGATTGTCCAAATGGGTTAGGGGGATTAAGAGATGGAATAACGGAAGATGTCTATTATTGTATTATTACTTAAGAGAAATACAAACCCCTATCCCATTTTAATCATAACATATTTAAAAAAATATTATAGACTTTTTGTTTCTGGAATATACTCATATAATATTCATACATGTTTTATTAACTTAAATTAATAATAGAATAAGGAGGATGGGATAGTGGGTAAAAATAATGTTCAGGTTCATGACGAAGAAAGTGTACAAAATGTTGGGCCATCGAATATAAAGATAATGTATCAGCGCTTTGGTGATCCTACTTTACCGCCTGTGTTCCTGATTATGGGTGCCGGTGCACAGATGATTAACTGGCCTGAAGGATTTTGTTTAGAACTGGCTGGTCGCGGTCTACATCCAATTCGATTCGATAATAGGGATGCCGGACTATCAACTCACTTTTTTGATGCACCTGTTCCAGATTTTCAAGCCATACAATCTGGTGATTTCTCTACAGTAACTTACACTCTCTCTGACATGGCAGCAGACACGGTAGGTCTTATGGATGCGCTTGGATATGATAGTGTACACTTGGTTGGTGCATCAATGGGTGGAATGATAGCCCAGACAATAGCCATAGAGTTTCCGCATAGGGTTCGATCGTTGACTTCTATCATGTCCACTACTGGAAATAACTCAGTAGGGCAGCCTGACTATTCAGTGTTGGCAAATTTGGGTTCGCCTCCTTATCATGATCGTCAAGCTTATATCAGTTGGCAGATTAAATCACGTAAAGCTATTGGTTCTCCCAGATATCCTTTAGACGAAAAAGCTACTGCCCAAATTGCAGGGCTTGCCTGGGACCGTGATCATGACCCATTGGGTATGTTGCGCCAAGCTACGGCAGTTATAAAATCCGGTGATAGAACTGAACAACTTCATTCTGTTGAAATACCAACTCTTGTTATCCACGGTGAAAATGACAAAATGATTGATGTAAGTGGAGGACGTGCCACGGCAGCAGCAATTCCAAACGCCGAACTGGTAACCTTCGAAGGAATGGGACATGATCTCCCAAAACAATTATGGTCAGAGTTTGCTATAAGGATTGTAAATCTTATACACCGAGTGGAGTCCTTGAAATAGACTGTTTTCCACTATGACATAAAAAAATGTCCTTAAGACATCTATTTCATCAACTCAAGTCACGTGGAGTGCGTAGTATTGATGTCAAAGCCTTAACCTTTAATATTACTGGCTTTTCGCGTTTACATTCAACTTGTCTACTCGAGAGAAAGGGGAAAATGCGTATGTGGGAACATGTCGACGGGTGATTTTACAGGCAAAAATTTAGCTTAAAATTGGTAGGGTTAAGTTGACAGAATAGATAACGGCCTTTTTTCATAGGGGTTGAGGCGACAGGATGAATGTACAATTAATGCAGGTATACTCATTTTCTGAAAAGACTTTATTTATTATGTATAAAGTTGTAATATGTTGAAATTGTTCGTCTCTTCGCATATAATAAAAATTGGAATTTAATGTTCTGCGAGGTATTCATAATGGATTACTTAACGACAAAACAAGCAGCTGAAAAATGGAATATATCCCCACGCAGAGTTCAAGTTTTATGCGAACAGGGACGCATTAAGGGCGCTGTTCGTTTGGGTTGGGCGTGGGCTATACCAAAGGATGCGGAAAAGCCTGAAGATGCGAGACGTAGAAGGAAATCAAAGGAAAAACTGAGGAGAGAAAACGATAATGTTTTATAAGATGATTCAGAGAAAAAGAGATATGTGGTACTCCTCGTCAGAGTGTACCATTGATGAATTGATATCCTATATAGTTAATAAAGGTGAAATGCGCGACGTACAAATTGATGCAATTAAAACTTATTTGTATTTAAAGATAGCTTGCGAAAATAAACCCCTGTGGGAATTATTCTCCAGAGGCTATTTTAACAATTTAAATGTTTGGATTTATGTCAATATAGTAGACACAAAAACTCAAATTTTTATGCAGTTTTTCTTAAAGCATCTTCAAGCTGTTGAGGAGTCATATAACCGA
>NZ_JAFBEP010000046.1 GCF_016908775.1 Defluviitalea raffinosedens
TGTTTTGCTTTGACCTCATTTTTGACAACCTCCTGTTAGTATTATTTTACTAAACTAGTGTGTGATTGTCCAAATGGGTTAGGGGGATTAAGAGGAAATTCAGTACATTACTTAACTCACCAACCAAAGCTAAAGCGATGGCTAATCCTAAAATCTTACTCCCAATTTTACTTCTCATGTGTACTCCTTTCTAGTCTAGTCAGCTTAATCATTTGTAAAATTACCATAATATTTATGGTGTTTTCAGTAAAGCAACTTTCACATTATAAGATATTAACACATTATTGTAAACTAAATTTTTATAATTAAATTATTTAAAACTATAACAATAAAAACCAATATTAATTATCAACAGGTATACATTATGGCCAATCGAGTCATATGAGCACAACGTTTTGATAACATCAAATTTTTTCTTGAATTTGAGAACTTTAGTATATATTTACGTATATATATAATATTATTATAATGTAATTTAAAGATATAGGGGAAATTCTAGATATCTTCTACTGATATTCATTGGATAAAATGTTTCTACTCTTTATATAAAGAGATAATAAGGAGGAAAAGGGAAATGAAAACAAAAAAGATGATTTTATCCATTGTATTCAGCATATTGATCCTGATTATATCTCAAATATTAGCAGTATTAATTGCTGAGGCTTTGCTTAAGGTTAAAGTACCAGAATTTGCTTGCAATATTATATGTGGTATTTTGTATATTCTATTTACCTACTATTTAATTAAATTACTATGTAAAAAATATTTAAACGATGAACTGGGCAATTATTATATTACAAAATTTAAACTGGAGTCTAAATGGGTAGTTGTTGCGATTTTTTTGCCGGTTATAGTAACTGTATGTTTTTTCTTATTTAATGGAACCTTTGAGCAAAATGCGATGGATTTGAATTCGAAATTAAGTATATTGAGTAGAGGAATTTTTTTTACAGGCCTTGGAGCGGGAATTACTGAGGAAATGGTTTTTCGTGGAATAATGTTAAATGTTGTAGAAAAAAAATTTAATAAAAAAGTTGCAATCATTATACCTTCTCTTTTGTTCGGTATTGCACATCTTATTGGGATCAATTTTAGTTTGCTGAATTGGGCATTGGTGATTATTGCAGGAACAATGGCAGCAATTATGTTGGCGCTTATTACCTATGAATCCAAGTCTATCTGGAATAGCGCTATTGTTCATGCTGTTTGGAATTTTGTGATTATTGGTGGAGTGATCAGCGTTGGTACAGAATTAAATCATTATTCTTTGTACAGTTATATATTGGAAAGTAAGTCCTTTGCTTTGACAGGAGGGGAGTTCGGAATTGAAGCATCTATTATAGCAGTATCAGGGTACTGCTTGGTTAGTTTATTAATACTATTAGCAAACCGAAAGAAAAGTAAAGACAGATTATATGAAATCTGAGTTTACAATGAAATGCACGAGATCTAAGATACATGATATAGTATTTAATGATTTGAGGAGCTGAAAGAGATATTTAATTATGTGGAACGTTAAGATATTTTTTAAAAAATTTAATATAATGGATATAATTGATGTAAAATGTTGTATAATTGTGGAATGAACTTAATTGACAACATCAAAAAGGTGATAAGTGTGAGAAAAATAATGAGTTTAATGATAAGCCTAGTAATGTTTTTTAGTATACCTGCTTGTGGTGATAATATTAAGAATATCAATGTGATAGATGTAGAATCCAAAATATATACTGAGGATGATATTCATTCTGCTATTCAAATTATTTTAGAAGAGTTTAACAAAAGTTGGAATGGGTGCACATTAAAAGAAATATATTATGCAGGAGATGAGACTTGTCAGGACTATCAAGATTGGGCAGACAGAAATGGGGCCGATGAAGCTATTGTTTTATTGTTGGATTTATGTCAATATAGTAGACACAAAAACTCAAATTTTTATGCAGTTTTTCTTAAAGCATCTTCAAGCTGTTGAGGAGTCATATAACCGAT
>NZ_JAFBEP010000047.1 GCF_016908775.1 Defluviitalea raffinosedens
ATGAGAGATAAGTTTCATGGTCAAAAGGGAAAGAGCCCAGACCATCAGCTAAGGTCCCAAAGTACGTGTTAAGTGGAAAAGGATGTGGGATTTCAGAGACAACTAGGATGTTGGCTTAGAAGCAGCCATACATTCAAAGAGTGCGTAATAGCTCACTAGTCGAGAGATCCTGCGCCGAAAATGTCCGGGGCTAAAACACGACACCGAAGCTATGGATTGCAACTAAAGTTGCGATGGTAGAGGAGCATTCCTGTTGCATAGAAGCTGTACCGAAAGGAGCAGTGGAGTGATAGGAAGAGAGAATGCCGGAATGAGTAGCGAGAAAGAAGTGAGAATCTTCTTGGCCGAATATCCAAGGTTTCCAGAGTAAAGCTGATCTGCTCTGGGTAAGTCGGGACCTAAGGTGAGGGCGAAAGCCGTAGCCGATGGACAACAGGTTGAGATTCCTGTACTGCTGATAAACAGAACTGTGGGGACGCAGGAGGATAGGCAGACCGGGGAATGGAAAGACCCGGTTAAGCACAAAGCCGAGCCTGACAGGCAAACCCGTCAGGTGATGGTGAAGTGTGATAAGGACCGAAAAAAAAGTAGGGAAGCTGCCGAATCCACACTGCCGAGAAAAGCCGCTATAGATTTATCAGTACCCGTACCGTAAACCGACACAGGTGGATGAGGAGAGAATCCTAAGGCCGACGGGAGAAGCGTTGTTAAGGAACTCGGCAAAATGACCCCGTAACTTCGGGAGAAGGGGTGCCTGCTGAAAGGCAGGCCGCAGAGAATAGGCCCAAGCGACTGTTTAGCAAAAACACAGGTCTCTGCTAAACCGAAAGGTGAAGTATAGGGGCTGACGCCTGCCCGGTGCTGGAAGGTTAAGGGGAGAGGTTAGGGAAACCGAAGCTTTGAACTTAAGCCCCAGTAAACGGCGGCCGTAACTATAACGGTCCTAAGGTAGCGAAATTCCTTGTCGGGTAAGTTCCGACCCGCACGAAAGGCGTAACGATTTGGGCACTGTCTCGACAACGCGCCCGGTGAAATTGTAGTACCGGTGAAGATGCCGGTTACCCGCGACAGGACGGAAAGACCCCGTGGAGCTTTACTGCAGCTTGATACTGGAATTCGGTATTGCATGTACAGGATAGGAGGGAGACTAAGAAGCCAGGACGCCAGTCTTGGTGGAGTCGCCGGTGGGATACCTCTCTTGTGATACTGGATTTCTAACCTGAATCTGTGAACCAGATTAGGGACAATGTCAGGCGGGCAGTTTGACTGGGGCGGTCGCCTCCGAAAGAGTAACGGAGGCGCTCAAAGGTAACCTCAGAATGGTTGGAAACCATTCGCAGAGTGCAAAGGCAGAAGGTTGCTTAACTGCGACAGCGACGGCTGGAGCAGATACGAAAGTAGGACTTAGTGATCCGGTGGTAAGAAAGTGGGATTGCCATCGCTCAACGGATAAAAGCTACCCCGGGGATAACAGGCTTATCTCCCCCAAGAGTTCACATCGACGGGGAGGTTTGGCACCTCGATGTCGGCTCATCGCATCCTGGAGCTGTAGCAGGTTCCAAGGGTTGGGCTGTTCGCCCATTAAAGCGGTACGCGAGCTGGGTTCAGAACGTCGTGAGACAGTTCGGTCCCTATCCGTCGTGGGCGCAGGAAATTTGAGAGGAGCTGTCCTTAGTACGAGAGGACCGGGATGGACGAACCTCTGGTGAATCTGTTGTACTACCAAGTGCACAGCAGAGTAGCCAAGTTTGGAAGGGATAAACGCTGAAGGCATCTAAGTGTGAAGCCCACCTCAAGATAAGATTTCCCATAGC
>NZ_JAFBEP010000048.1 GCF_016908775.1 Defluviitalea raffinosedens
GTCAGTGTCAACTTGTTCTCGGTTTTTAAAAAGCAGGTTAACCCTCTTTTTGGGATAACTCATATAATATAGCCACTATTCTTTATACTTCTCAGTACCCGGTATAATTGACTTACCTTGCCATTGTTCAGTACCGTAATGTTATGTATCATTTCTTTAGAAGCTATCCTATACGACTTTGAAACTTTATTCAGTATTTTCTTTGTTACTTTGTAAGATTCTTCACTCTTTTTAATATGCTTAGTTCCTATATGCCCACCGCTGCAACAGTATGCTCTAAGCTCGGCCATTGCTTTAAGACCACCTCGGCTCCACCCTGACGGCCTGCTGCTTAACCTGCTTGATAATACATGACTTACATGCCCCTCTGTATTGCTACCTCTTGATCCTTCTTCCTGATATGCTACTATCCCATCCCAATTTGTTATGATATAATTCCTAAAATTATCTACTTTTTCCTTTACCTTCTCATTTTCTGCATTCTTTCGAAGTTCTCTGCATATCTCTCTTAGATATTCTTTATCTGCTTCTGTTACTGCATCCTTCAGCTTGGCACAGACAAGTTCATCTCCCCTGGATACTTCCTTTATTGCCTTATTCAGATGATACCTGTCCAATACAAACTGCACTTTGGGTAAGTAGGACAATCCTGTTTTTATCCATGTCGCTCCATCCCCATGTAGGTATATCTTCTCTATTTTATCTACATCATAGACTGCATATATCCATTCTGCAGCTTCTTGCCATATATCCTCTATACTCTTTCCATGGCTGCTTATATGATGAATGTTGATACATTTTCCCCTTTTACCTATACGTTCTACCCCTTCGTGTATGCTTATCAATGGAACAACTGTATCGGTTCCATCCTGCAGTGAAACATGATCTTCGTCTGCTTCTACATTCAGATATCTTACTTTGCGCTTCTCTTCCGGAACTTCCACCTTAAGCTCTTTCGTCCGTCTGATTTTATTCATTACTGTTTGACGGCTTATATCCCCATTACAAACATATTTGCTGCTCTTAGCGTATGACATTTCTGATGCACTTTCAACCAAGGCTGCCGAAACAGAAGCGCTGACTCTGTCATAGCTTTCTATGCCTACTACTTTATCTACAAGGTAAGAGTAAGTACCATTCAACTTGTTGATGTAATATCTTCTATTAAATTCTAAACTGCCAAACTGTGTATATATTTCCCTCTTAACTGCCTTCTGCTCAACTACATAACCTTTTTTCTTCCTACTCGCCTTATCTTCTGCTATTGCTTCATCAAGTCCTTCGAGATAGGTTTTTATCATAATTCTGATATAATTATCTGTCTTTTTCTTAAGCTCTGTCTCCATTTCATCGAGCGTTCTGATTATATCTGTATCAAAAAAATTTAAAATTTCACTAATGTAATTCTCACAAATTTGCTGTATAATATTATTCACAAGAGACCCTCCTTGGTATTTATTGTTTTCAGCGACTAATATTTTACCAAAAAGAGTGGTCTCTTGCTATTTTTTGTCCTAGAACAATTTTACACTAAG
>NZ_JAFBEP010000049.1 GCF_016908775.1 Defluviitalea raffinosedens
CGTATTGTCCCCCTTATTTTGGACAAAAACTCACTAATGCTTAATATATCTTAGAATTTCATATTAATTTTTCTTCACCCTAATTTGATTCTACAGAAATATTTATCTTCATCAAGGATAAAGGGTAAACCCTTGCTTCGCAAGTCCTTGATAAAGCTAAATATTTCTGTTCTGGAGCACTTAAGGGTGAATAAAGGATGTGTTTATAGCTTTACTATTTGTTTGTTTTCTGTGCCAAACAAAGCCTGTAGATAGTACTCTTTTGGAGATATGTATCCTAAAGAGCTATGAATTCTTATGTTATTATATTTTTTCATGAATTCTGTAACTTCTTTATATGCATGAGCAAAGCTCTCAAATTCATATTTTGACAGACATTCGTCTTCTAGTATTCTGTGAAATGCTTCAATATGGGCATTCTTATTTGGAGTAGCATAAGGTATCCTCTCATGCTCTATCTGCAGCTCAAGGCACGTATTTTGAAAGTGAAAGCTTGTAAATTGTGGCCCATTGTCAGATCTTATTACCAAGTTATTTTCTTTGTTATGAAGGTTCCTTTTTATCATTGCTCTTTTTAGAGTAATGGCAGCATCGCTGGCTTTACAACTAAGCCCTATATGATAATCTATTATGCTTCTATCATAGACATCTAAGTAGGATAATATATAGAAAAACCTATCTTCCTTTTGGATATAGCCGTATTTAACGTCTACTTCCCATAAGGCATTAGAGCTTGTTATTTCTCGATTTATGGCTATTTTTCTAGGTTGTTTTGGTTTTATCTTTCTTTGGGGTCTTAGTATGGCCAATTCTTTGCATAGTCTATAAACCTTCTTCTTATTTATAACAAGGTTGTATTTTCTTCTTAGGATTATTGTGATTTTATAACATCCATAGGAATCTCCTTCTGTTTCAATAATTTGAATTATATATTCTTTTATTTCTTCATCACAAACTCTGTTATTATGAACATCTAAAGAATAGCCTGGTATCGGTCTGCCACCCTTATTCTTTGAGCTATCTGAAATTGCTTCTGGCCTATTTATATTGTAGTAATAGGTGGACTTATTAAGTCGTATAATTGAAAGAACTAATGTTGCCTTGTATCCAGCATCAATCCATTTTTTAGCTATCTCTACTTTTTCTTTTATTGTTGGTTCGTTTTTTTTAACATATCACGGAGAATTGCTATTTCTAGATCCTTTTCTCCAAGTAGCTTCTTAAGTTGATCATTCTCATGCTCTAATAATGTTGGATCAGTATCACAATTTTGATTTAGCCGGTTATTTTTCTTGTTGGTCTTTTTAGATTCCCTAACCCATCTAGTTACAGTGCCAGCAACAAGATCATGCTTTCTTGCAACTAAAGTAGCATTACCTATTTCTTCAACCTCTTTGACTATTTGATTTTTAAATTCAGCAGTAAATCTGTTTTGCTTTGACCTCATTTTTGACAACCTCCTGTTAGTATTATTTTACTAAACTAGTGTGTGATTGTCCAAATGGGTTAGGGGGATTAAGAG
>NZ_JAFBEP010000050.1 GCF_016908775.1 Defluviitalea raffinosedens
TGGTGTTAGTATATTAGTGTAGACACAAAAAGCCGAACACCTTAAAATATAAAAAGGGAAGGAAGTGTCTACAATGGCAAAAGGGCAAAAGTATTATACAGAAGAATTTAGAAAGACAATTGTAGAGCTCTATAACTCTGGTAAGAGTTTGGCAGAGCTTAGCAGCGAATATGGCATATCAAAATCAACAATCAATGGATGGATTAAGAAAGCTAAACCAATAACTGTGGATAAAGATACAACTATAACATCAGAAGAGTATCAGGCAATGTTAAAGAAGATGGCAAGGCTTGAGGAGGAAAATGAAATATTAAAAAAAGCCATGGCCATATTCGCAAAGAAGTAACCTCTATTTTTGAGTTTATAAATGATCATAAAGAAGAGCATGATATCACGCTAATGTGTGAAGTGTTAAAGGTTTCAAGAAGCTCTTTTTATAAGTATCTAAACAAAACCGAAAGCAAAAGAAGCGTAGAAAACAAGATGTACGAGGAAGAAATACTGAAGATCTATAAAGATAGTAAAGGTCGTTATGGTGCTCCCAAAATACATAAAGTGCTTCGTGAAGAAAGAGGACATGCCATAAGCCTTAAGAGAGTCCAAAGGATTATGAAAAAACTAAATATAAAATCCATAATTATCAAAAAATTCAGACCTCACTCTTCCAAAAGCAAAATAGAGGCTAAAGAAAACGTTTTGAAAAGAGATTTTTCAACAACTACAATAAATGAAAAATGGGTTACTGATATAACTTATATTTATACACTTAAAGACGGATGGTGCTATCTTGCTTCAGTTTTGGATCTTCATACAAAGAAAATTATTGGCTATGCTTTTTCAAAGACTATGGATACAGAACTAGCTATAAAGGCTGTAGAAAATGCCTACATAACTCAAAAACCAAAGAATACTGTTATACTCCACAGTGATTTGGGCTCCCAATATACAAGCTCTAAATTTGATGATTATCTTAATGAACATAATATAGTTCATTCCTTTAGCGGCAAGGGATGTCCCTATGACAATGCTTGTATAGAATCCTTTCATGCTACACTAAAAAAGGAAGAAGTAAACTTAGCTACATACTATGACTTTGATGCTGCAAGGCTAGCTATATTTGAATATATAGAATCCTGGTACAACAGAAAAAGGCTTCATAGCAGTATCGGTTATATGACTCCTCAACAGCTTGAAGATGCTTTAAGAAAAACTGCATAAAAATTTGAGTTTTTGTGTCTACTATATTGACATAAATCCA